>NZ_JBITZN010000002.1:0-162014 GCF_044546895.1 Streptomyces sp. NPDC053069
ATCCGCAACTTCGGTGCGAAGTCCATCGACGAGGTCAAGGCGAAGCTGGCCGGCATGGGCCTGGCCCTGAAGGACAGCCCGCCCGGATTCGACCCCACGGCCGCTGCCGACGCCTTCGGCGCCGACGACGACGCGGACGCGGGTTTCGTGGAGACCGAGCAGTACTGATCGGTCGCAGCCGGTGAGCATCCGCTCATCGGGTTCCTGACCCCGGTACCTGACACGGCCGGGGCAGACACACAGGAGAAGAACAATGCCGAAGCCCACCAAGGGTGCCCGTCTGGGCGGCAGCGCCGCGCACGAGAAGCTCCTCCTCGCCAACCTGGCGAAGAGCCTCTTCGAGCACGGCCGTATCACCACCACCGAGGCGAAGGCCCGCCGCCTGCGCCCGTACGCCGAGCGTCTGATCACCAAGGCGAAGAAGGGCGACCTTCACAACCGCCGTCAGGTGCTCCAGGTCATCACGGACAAGGGCGTCGTCCACACGCTCTTCACCGAGATCGGCCCGCGGTACGAGAACCGTCCGGGTGGCTACACCCGCATCACCAAGATCGGTAACCGCCGTGGCGACAACGCGCCCATGGCCGTCATCGAGCTGGTCGAGGCGCTGACGGTGCAGCAGAAGGCCGTGGGTGAGGCCGAGGCCGCCACCAAGCGTGCGGTCAAGGAGGCCGACGAGGCCAAGGCTGCGGAGACCACCGAGGCGCCGGCCGAGGAGGCCGCTGCCGAGGAGTCGAAGGACGCCTGAGGCTCTGCCTGACGTGAAAGCGGGTCCGCCCTTCGGGGGCGGGCCCGCTTTCGCGTTTTTTCACAAGGCCGTGCCCTGAGAGGATTCCCACGTGAGTGACGAAGTACAGCCCGGCCACGTCCGTGTCCGCCTCGACATCTCCTACGACGGCAGCGACTTCCACGGCTGGGCCAAGCAGGCCGGCGGCAAGCGGACGGTGCAGGGCGAGATCGAGGACGCCCTGCGCACGGTGACGCGGTCGAGGGAGACATACGAGCTGACGGTCGCCGGGCGGACCGACGCCGGGGTGCACGCGCGCGGGCAGGTGGCGCACGTGGACCTGCCGGAGGAGGTCTGGCGGGAGCACAACCAGAAGCTGCTCAAGCGGCTCGCCGGGCGGTTGCCGAAGGACGTGCGGGTATGGGCGCTCCGGCCGGCGCCGAGCGGCTTCAACGCCCGTTTCTCCGCCGTCTGGCGCCGGTACGCCTACCGCGTCACCGACAATCCCGGGGGAGTGGACCCCCTCCTGCGGGGCCACGTCCTCTGGCACGACTGGCCGCTCGACGTGGACGCCATGAACGAGGCCGCGCAGGCGCTGCTCGGCGAGCACGACTTCGCGGCGTACTGCAAGAAGAGGGAAGGGGCGACCACGATTCGCACCCTTCAGGAGCTGAGCCTCGAAAAAGGTGCCGACGGGATCATCACCGCGACCGTGCGGGCCGACGCGTTCTGCCACAACATGGTGCGCTCGCTGATCGGCGCGCTGCTGTTCGTCGGGGACGGGCACCGTGGCCCCGAGTGGCCAGGGAAGGTGCTGGCCGCGGGGGTGCGGGACTCCGCCGTGCATGTCGTACGACCGCACGGGCTGACCCTGGAGGAGGTGGGCTACCCCGCCGACGAGCTGCTGGCCGCGCGCAGCAAGGAGGCGCGGAACAAGCGCTCGCTTCCGTCGGCGGGGTGCTGCTGAGCTACCGGTTCGCCGCCGCGGACGCCTGGGCCTGACCGCGGCGGTAGATCTGGTCGAAGATGAACTGCTGCAGGTCGTTGCCGACGGAGAAGACCTTCGTGTCCGTCTTGGCGACGTTCTTGCCGTCGAGGAAGCCGACGGTCGTGAAGTAGGCGTAGCGGCCGACGGAGTTCGTGGTCGTCAGGCAGACCGCGGCGTTGCAGAAGTTCTTGACGCCCTTGCCGGGCAGGGAGCGCACCATGGCGTTCTTCTTGGCCTGCTTCTTGACCTGCTCGGCCCGGGTCTGGTCGGCGAAGACGGCGACGCCGACGGTGCCCGCGATGCCGCCCTTGCTGTAGGTCACGCGGATCAGGCGGGTACAGCCGTTGGCCGTCAGGATCTTCGGCAGGTTGGCGCCGGCGGCGGAGGCGCAGTGGGTGGTGTCGGCCGTGGCGCCCTTCTTGTACACCGTGTCGCCCATGGTCAGCTGGGTGCCGGGGAAGAGCGTGTCGGCGCTGAGCGGGGCGGTGTCCTTCTTGGCGCTGGCGATGAAGTCCTTCGGGTCCAGCGGCGGCGGGGCGCTGGTGGGCGCGAAGGACGGCGTGGCCGAGCCGCTGGGCAGGGCGGCGCTGGCGGGCAGGCTGCTGGGACCGGCCTGCGGTCCGTCGTCGCTGTTCGCGGAGACGACGGCCATGGCGACCGCGGTGCCTATCGCGACCGTGGCGAGCGCGCCGCCGCCCATGAACAGCAGCTTGCGGCGCTTGTTGCGGGTCTCCGAGGCCTCCGCGAGCGCGGCCCAGTCGGGAGTGTCGTCGTCACCCCCACTGTTCCAGGGCTGCTGCGACTGCGGTTTCCAGGGATCCCACTGAGACTGGGGTCCCCCCTGCCCGTAACTCATGGGGCGCATCTTAGACGGGGTGCGCAAGATGCCGGGGCGGGTGCGGCGGCATGCCTTGTTTGTCCGGCGACATGAGGGGGAAGAGCCTCGTTTTGACCCGTCCGGGGCCGTGCAGGTAACCTGCTTCTTCGTTGTGTATTGGCTTGCTCATTCTCACGGGACGGGCCCTTACACCGGTCCACCGGGCCGATGACCAGCGATCAGCACGCGGTTTGCGTCACCGCGGTGCGGTCAAGGCTGTCGTGATCGTTTCGGTGACCTGTTCAGGACCATTCACTCGAAGCGAAGGCTACGAACCGTGCGTACGTACAGCCCCAAGCCCGGCGATGTGACGCGCCAGTGGCACGTCATCGACGCTCAGGACGTTGTCCTGGGCCGTCTCGCCACCACCGCAGCGACCCTTCTCCGGGGCAAGCACAAGCCGATCTACGCGCCGCACGTCGACGCTGGTGACTTCGTCATCATCATCAACGCCGACAAGGTGCACCTCTCCGGCAACAAGCGGACCCAGAAGATGGCGTACCGCCACTCCGGCTACCCGGGTGGTCTGCGCTCCGTCCGTTACGACGAGCTGCTGGACAAGAACCCGGAGAAGGCCATCGAGAAGGCCGTCAAGGGCATGCTCCCCAAGAACTCCCTGGGCCGTCAGATGCTCTCGAAGCTGAAGGTCTACAAGGGTGACCAGCACCCGCACGCTGCCCAGCAGCCGGTGCCGTTCGAGATCACCCAGGTCGCGCAGTAAGTCCGGCCACCCCCTAAGACTGAAGAGAATCTGAGGAGAATCGTGGCCGAGACCACTGCCGAGCAGCCGCTCGAAGAGCTTGACATCGACAGCTACACCACCGAGTCCGAGGTCCCCGTCGAGGGCGAGTACACCTCGGAGTCCCTGGCCTCCCGCTTCGGTGAGCCCCAGCCGGCCGCCGGCCTGGGTCGCCGCAAGAACGCCATCGCCCGCGTCCGGATCATTCCGGGCACCGGCAAGTGGAAGATCAACGGCCGCACCCTTGAGGACTACTTCCCGAACAAGGTGCACCAGCAGGAAGTCAACGAGCCCTTCAAGGTGCTCGAGCTGGACGGCCGTTACGACGTCGTCGCCCGCATCGCCGGTGGCGGTGTCTCGGGTCAGGCCGGTGCACTGCGTCTCGGTGTCGCCCGCGCCCTGAACGAGGCCGACGTCGACAACAACCGCGGCCCGCTGAAGAAGGCCGGCTTCCTGCGCCGCGACGACCGCGCGGTCGAGCGGAAGAAGGCCGGTCTGAAGAAGGCCCGCAAGGCTCCGCAGTACAGCAAGCGCTAACCAGCAGCTGCCTGCTCGTACTCCGAACGCCCCGGCGGCACGCCACATGTGCCGTCGGGGCGTTCGTTTATCCCGGCCAAGGGCGTATAACGACACAAGACGTTCAAAGGCTGGTGTGATCGGATGACCCGGCGTCTGCCACCATGCATGGCAGCAAGGACGCTTCCTCAGGAGGACAAGTGGGACGACTCTTCGGCACGGACGGCGTGCGCGGTGTCGCCAACGCGGACCTGACCGCCGAGATGGCGCTCGGCCTGTCCGTAGCGGCGGCGCACGTGCTGGCCGAGGCGGGCACCTTCGAGGGCCACCGCCCGAAGGCGGTGGTCGGACGGGACCCGCGCGCGTCCGGGGAGTTCCTGGAGGCGGCCGTGGTCGCGGGCCTGGCCAGCGCCGGCGTGGACGTCCTGCGCGTCGGCGTGCTGCCGACGCCCGCGGTGGCGTATCTGACCGGCGCGCTCGGTGCCGACCTCGGTGTGATGCTCTCCGCCAGCCACAACGCCATGCCGGACAACGGCATCAAGTTCTTCGCCCGCGGCGGCCACAAACTCGCCGACGACCTGGAGGACCGGATCGAGGCGGTCTACGAGTCGCACCGGCACGGCGAGCCGTGGGAGCGGCCGACGGGGGCCGGGGTCGGCCGGGTCCGCTCGTACGACGAGGGATTCGAGCAGTACGTCGGCCATCTGCTGTCGGTACTGCCCAACCGGCTCGACGGGCTGAGGATCGTCCTGGACGAAGCGCACGGCGCGGCCTCGGGGGTCTCGCCGGAGGCGTTCTCCCGGGCGGGCGCCGAGATCGTCACGATCGGTGCGGAGCCGGACGGGCTCAACATCAACGACGGCTGCGGCTCGACCCACCTCGACAGGCTGAAGGCCGCGGTCCTGGAGCACCGCGCGGACTTCGGTATCGCGCACGACGGCGACGCCGACCGCTGCCTGGCCGTGGACCACATCGGCGAGGAGGTCGACGGCGACCAGATCCTCGCCGTGCTGGCGCTGGCGATGCGGGAGCGCTCCGAGCTGCGGTCCGACACAGTGGTCGCCACGGTGATGTCCAACCTGGGCTTCAAGCTCGCGATGGAGAAGGCCGGGATCCGGCTCGTGCAGACGGCCGTGGGCGACCGCTATGTGCTCGAGGAGATGAAGGAGCACGGCTACGCCCTCGGGGGCGAGCAGTCCGGGCATGTGATCATCCTCGATCATGCGACGACCGGTGACGGCACGCTGACCGGGCTGCTGCTGGCCGCGCGGATCGCCGACACCGGGCGCAGCCTGCGCGAGCTGGCCGCCGTGATGGAGCGGTTGCCGCAGGTGCTGATCAATGTGCCGGACGTGGACAAGTCGCGGGTGCGCACCTCCGCGGACCTGGCCGCCGCTGTGGCCGAGGCCGAGCGGGAACTCGGTGAGACCGGCCGGGTGCTGCTGCGTCCGTCGGGTACCGAGCCGCTGGTGCGGGTGATGGTCGAGGCGGCCGACATCGACCAGGCGCGGTCGGTGGCCGGGCGGCTGGCCGACGCGGTGAAGTCGGCCCTGGGTTGATCCCCAGGGCGTAGCAAAAAGTGCACGATCCGTCACGTACTGTTTCTCTGACGTCGAGGCCGCTGAGAGCGGCGTCCCCCTCGACGAAAGAGAAGCACAGCATGAAGATCGTGAGCAGCACCCTGAAGCGAGCGGCCGGTCCGGCCCTGGTGGCGGGTCTTCTCGTCACCTCGGCCGCCGCCCCGGCCGCAGCCCAGACGCCGGGCTCCACGGCGTTCCGCATCTTCGGCGGCCTCGTCGGACTCCAGGCGCGCGCCGGTGTGGCGAACGTCGTCACGGCCACCGTCAACGCCAACAGCCATCTGATCCTCACCGATACCAAAGGCATTGCGATCGGCCCGGGCTGCACCCGGGTGCCCAACAGCACCACCAGCGCCGACTGCGGCCCGGTCAGCACGGTGACCCGGCTCGCCATCGCGCTGGGCGACGGGAACGACTCCTTCGACGGTTCCACGGTTCATGTCAACACCACCGTCGACGCCGGTACGGGCACCGACACCGTGACCACCGACGGCGGCAACGACACGATCGGCGTCCAGGACAACGCCGGTGGCGACACGGTGAACTGCGGCGACGGCGGCGACACCGACACGGTGTTCGCCGACCCCGGCGACACCGTCAACACGAACTGCGAAAGGCGGTTCTAGAAGCCGCCGGCCCTCGCCGTACGCTCGCGCTGTCTGGCCCACAGCACTTCTGGGCCAGCAGTGTCAGGGTTCCGGCAGTCGGACCACGTCGTCGGTCCGCTCGGCCGGGGTGATCAGGCGCAGGTGCAGCATGGTGCCCATCCGAGCCCGTCCAACGGGCAGGGTTACAGCTTGCGCAGCCGCAGTCGCTGCACCTTGTGGTCCGGGCCCTTGCGGATGACGAGGGTGGCGCGGCCCCGGGTGGGGGCGATGTTCTCGATCAGGTTGGGTTTGTTGATCGTCCGCCACAGGGTGCGCGCGTAGTCCAGGGCCTCCTCCTCGGAGACCTGGGTGTACTTGCGGAAGTACGAGTTCGGGTTCTGGAAGGCGGTCTGGCGCAGCTTCTTGAAGCGGTTGAGGTACCAGCGCTCGATGTCCTCGGCGCCGGCGTCGACGTACACGCTGAAGTCGAAGTAGTCGACGAGACCGACCCGGGTGCGGCCGTCCTTGCCGGGGAGGGCGGGCTGCAGGACGTTCAGTCCCTCGACGATCAGGATGTCGGGCCGGCGGACCGTGAGCCGCTGGTCCGGGACGATGTCGTAGATGAGGTGGGAGTAGACGGGCGCCGTGACCTCGTCCTTGCCCGCCTTGATGTCGGCGACGAACCGGGTGAGGGCCCGGCGGTCGTAGGACTCGGGGAATCCTTTCCGCGACATCAGACCGCGGGCCTGAAGCTCCTTGGTGGGCAGGAGGAAGCCGTCGGTGGTGACCAGTTCGACGCGCGGGTGCTCGGGCCAGCGGGACAGCAGGGCCTGCAGGAGCCGGGAGACGGTGGACTTGCCGCAGGCCACGGAGCCGGCGACACCTATCACGAACGGGGTGCCGGACTGGGAGCCCTGCTCTCCGAGGAAGGTGTTCAGGGCGCCTCTGAGTCCGTCGGTGGCACCCACGTACAGATTGAGGAGCCGGGACAGCGGGAGGTAGATGTCCCGCACCTCGTCCAGGTCGATCACATCTCCCAGACCGCGCAGCTTCTCCACCTCCTCGGCGGTGAGCGGCAGCGGCGTCTTGTCGCGCAGAGCGCTCCACTCGGCGCGGGTGAGGTCGACGTAGGGAGTCGCCTCCGGCCTGTGCCGGTGGGCGCTCCGGGGCATCGAGGAGACCGGTGAGATCACAGTCCATTGTTAACGGAGTTTGAACGGGACGGCGGGTGGGGTCCGTCACGCCCGCGGCCCAACGAGCGGTTCGTATGGCGGTGGGAATTTCCGAATTCGGGCACACGGAAGCGTTTTCCGGTGCCGGACGGGCCGTAGGCTGCGGCTCATGTGCGGAATCGTGGGATACGTAGGGTCACAGTCAGCGCTCGACGTCGTGATGGCCGGACTGAAGCGGCTGGAGTACCGGGGATACGACTCGGCCGGTGTCGCCGTGCTGGCGGACGGCGGGCTGGCCGCGGCGAAGAAGGCCGGGAAGCTGGTCAACCTGGAGAAGGAACTGGTCGAACGACCGCTGCCGACGGGCTCGACGGGTATCGGGCACACCCGCTGGGCCACGCACGGCGGACCGACCGACGCCAACGCCCATCCCCATCTGGACAACGCGGGCCGGGTCGCCGTCGTCCACAACGGGATCATCGAGAACTTCGCGGTGCTGCGGGCCGAACTGGCCGAGCGGGGCCACGAACTGGCCTCCGAGACGGACACCGAGGTCGTCGCGCACCTCCTCGCCGAGGAGTTCTCGGCGACCGCCGACCTGGCGGAGGCCATGCGGCTGGTGTGCCGACGGCTGGAGGGTGCGTTCACGCTGGTCGCGGTGCACGCCGACGAGCCGGACGTGGTCGTGGGCGCGCGGCGGAACTCCCCGCTGGTGGTGGGCGTTGGAGAGGGTGAGGCGTTCCTGGCCTCCGACGTCGCCGCGTTCATCGCCCACACGCGCTCGGCGGTCGAACTGGGCCAGGACCAGGTGGTGGAGCTGCGCCGCGACGGCGTCACGGTCACGGGCTTCGACGGCCGCCCGGCCGACGTCCGCTCCTACCACGTGGACTGGGACGCCTCCGCCGCCGAAAAGGGGGGTTATGACTACTTCATGCTCAAGGAGATCGCCGAGCAGCCCAAGGCGGTCGCCGATACGCTGCTCGGCCGGATCGACCCGTCGGGTTCGCTGACGCTGGACGAGGTCCGTATCTCGCCCTCCGAGCTGCGCGAGATCGACAAGGTGGTCATCGTCGCCTGCGGTACGGCTTTCCACGCCGGCCTGATCGCCAAGTACGCCATCGAGCACTGGACGCGGATCCCGTGCGAGGTGGAGCTGGCCAGCGAGTTCCGCTACCGGGACCCGATCCTGGACAGCCGCTCCCTGGTCATCGCCATCTCGCAGTCCGGCGAGACCATGGACACCCTGATGGCCCTGCGGCACGCCCGTGAGCAGGGCTCCAAGGTGCTGGCGATCTGCAACACCAACGGTTCGACGATCCCGCGCGAGTCGGACGCGGTGCTGTACACGCACGCGGGCCCCGAGGTCGCGGTCGCCTCCACGAAGGCGTTCCTGACCCAGCTGGTGGCCTGCTACCTGGTCGCCCTGTATCTGGGCCAGGTGCGCGGCACCAAGTGGGGCGACGAGATCCTGGCGGTGATCAAGGACCTCTCCGGGATCTCGGAGGACGTCGGGCGGGTTCTGGAGACCATGGAGCCGGTGCGGGCGCTCGCACGGACACTGGCACAGAAGAGCACGGTCCTGTTCCTCGGCCGGCACGTGGGCTACCCGGTGGCCCTCGAAGGCGCCCTCAAGCTCAAGGAACTCGCCTACATGCACGCCGAGGGCTTCGCGGCGGGCGAGCTGAAGCACGGCCCGATCGCCCTGATCGAGGAGGACGTGCCGGTGGTCGTGGTCGTCCCCTCCCCGCGTGGCCGCTCGGTCCTGCACGACAAGATCGTCTCCAACATCCAGGAGATCCGGGCCCGCGGGGCGCGCACGATCGTGATCGCGGAGGAGGGCGACGAGGCGGTGGTCCCCTACGCCGACCACCTGATCCGCATCCCGGCCACCCCGACCCTGCTGCAGCCGCTGGTCGCCACGGTCCCCCTGCAGGTCTTCGCCTGCGAGCTGGCCGCCGCCCGCGGCAACGAGGTGGACCAGCCACGCAACCTGGCGAAGTCGGTGACGGTGGAGTAGGCCGTGGCGGCCACCGGTCTGCGGCCTCAGTGCACCGACAGGCCGCCGTCCACGAAGACCGACTGGCCCGTGACATAGGCGGAGGCGCGGCTCGCGAGGAAGACGGCCGCGCCTTCGAAGTCCTCGGCGAGACCGTTGCGGCCGGTCATCGTGCGCGCGGCCAGCTCCGCCACCTTCTCCGGGTCGGACGACAACCGCTGGTTGAGCGGCGTCATCACGAACCCCGGCACCAGGGTGTTGACGGTGACGCCGTACGGCGACCAGGCCTCGGCCTGCGAGCGGGCCAGCGACTCCAGCGCGCCCTTCGAGACGCCGTACGCACCGCTCTGCACGAAGGCGCGGTGGGCCTGCTGGGAGGTGATGTGGATGATCCGGCCGAAGCCCCGCTCCGCCATGCCGGGCCCGAACCGCTGCCCCAGCAGGAAGGGCGCCTGAAGGTTCACGGCCATGGTGGCGTCCCACACGTCCTCGCCCAGCTCGCTCATCGGCGGGCGCAGGTTGATCCCGGCCGAGTTGACGAGGATGTCGGGCTCCCCGAAGACACCGGCCGCCTCCTCGGCCGCGGCGCGTACGCCGTCCCGGGTGCTCAGATCGGCCGCGACCCAGCCGGCCCGGCAGCCCTCGGCCGTCAACCGGCCCACAGTCTCGGCGAGTTGCTCCTTGCCGCGGGCCACGGCGACCACACTCGCACCGGCCCGCGCCAGTGCCCCGGCGATGGCACGGCCGATGCCGGAACTGCCTCCGGTCACCACGGCGACACGGCCGTCCAGCGAGAACAGGCCGGAAAGATAGGACTGCGACGTCATGGAGCGCAGCGTAGACGGGTGATGCGCGGCTCGGCACCGGGATTCCGGCAGGTGGGCGGGTGCGGCGGGGCGCGCGATCGTAGGCTGCCCGGCATGAGCATCATCGGAGTGGGGATCGACGTCGCCGAGATCGACCGGTTCCGTGCGTCGCTGGAGCGGACCCCGGGGCTGGCCGACCGGCTGTTCGTGGAACGGGAGTTGCTGCTGCCCAGCGGGGAGCGGCGCGGGATCGCTTCGCTCGCGGTCCGGTTCGCCGCCAAGGAGGCACTGGCGAAGGCGCTCGGCGCGCCGCCCGGACTGCACTGGACCGATGCCGAGGTGTACGTCGAGGACAGCGGGCAGCCCCGGCTGCGGGTGACGGGGACCGTGGCGGCGCGGGCCGCGGAACTGGGCGTGCGGTCCTGGCATGTGTCGCTCAGCCATGACGCGGGGGTCGCCTCGGCCGTGGTGATCGCCGAGGGCTAGAGGGTGCCGACCGGCCTGATCCGAACGACACCCCCCAGGGCCCTCACCTGCACGGACCCGACACCGCCTCCGGGAACCGGCCCGATCCGCCGGACAGGCCCGGTGCCCCGGGTGTGGACGGCCGCGGTTCCGGGGCAGACTCGGTGCCATGCGTACTGCGTACAGCGTGGAGACGGTAAGGGCGGCCGAACGCGCACTGATGGCGCGGCTGCCGGAGGGTGCGCTGATGCAGCGGGCCGCCGCGGGGCTGGCCGCCGCCTGCGCCGAGTTGCTCGGGCGGGTGTACGGCAGCCGGGTGGTGCTGCTCGTCGGCAGCGGCGACAACGGCGGGGACGCGCTGTACGCGGGGGCCCGGCTCGCCCGGCGGGGAGCCGGGGTCACGGCCGTACTGCTCACGCCCGAACGGGCGCACGGCGGGGGGCTCACCGCTCTGCGCAGGGCCGGGGGAACCGTCGCCGCGTCCGATGCCGTCGACGAGCTGATCGAGGGTGCGGATCTGGTCGTCGACGGGATCGTGGGGATCGGCGGCAAGGGCGGGCTGCGGCCCGACGCCGAGAAGCTCGCGCGACGGGTGGAGCGGTCCCGGGCCGCCGTGGTGGCCGTGGACCTGCCCAGCGGGGTCGAGGCCGACACCGGAGAGGTGCGGGGGGCCGCGGTCCGGGCCGACCTCACCGTCACCTTCGGCACCTGCAAACCCGGACTGCTGATCGATCCGGCGCGGGAGTACGCCGGCGTCGTACGGCTCGTCGACATCGGGCTGGAGCTGCCGGGCGAGGCCGAGCTGGAGGCACTGCAGCATGCCGAGGTCGCGCGGCTGCTGCCGGTGCCCACGGCGGAGAGTGACAAGTACCGGCGGGGGGTCGTGGGCATCGCCGCCGGGTCCGCGCGGTATCCGGGGGCCGCCGTGCTCGCCGTGTCCGGGGCACTGCGGGGCGGTGCGGGCGCCGTACGGTACGTCGGACCCGCGGGTGATGCGGTCATCGCACGCTTCCCGGAGACCCTCGTGTCCGACACCGGTCCGGCCGGGGCCGGGCGGGTGCAGGCCTGGGTGGTCGGGCCGGGAGCGGGCGACGACGCGGTGACCGTGGCGGAAGTGCTGCGCGCGGACGTGCCGGTGCTGATCGACGCGGACGGGCTGCGGCTGGCCGAGCGGGACGCGGTGCGCGGGCGTACGGCGCCGACCCTGATGACCCCGCACGCGGGAGAGGCCGCCGCGCTGCTGGGGGCGCGGCGGGAGGAGGTCGAGGGGGCTCGGCTGGCCGCGGTGCGCGAGCTGGCGGCGATGTACCGGGCGACCGTGCTGCTCAAGGGCTCGACGACGCTGGTGGCCGACTCGGCGGGCGGGGCGGTGCGGGTGAACGCCACGGGGACCTCATGGCTGGCCACCGCGGGCAGTGGTGACGTGCTGTCAGGGCTTGCCGGGTCGCTGCTGGCGGCGGGGCTGCCGGCGATGGACGCGGGCAGTGCGGCGGCGTATCTGCACGGGCTGGCCGGCCGCTTCGCCGCCGACGGGGCACCGGTCGGGGCGCATGACGTGGCGGCACGGATCCCGGAGGCCTGGCGGGACGTCCGCGCCTGAGCCCGTGCGTTGCCCTGTGCCGCAGCGGGCGGGGGATGCGGCTCCGCCCGCCTGGGCGCGAGCAACCAGGACCGCCGAACCGGAGAAGCCCCACGTTTGGCTGATCGCATGATCAAGGACGCCATCGGCTTCTCTGCCGGCGGCACGAGAACCATGTGTCGCCCCTGCACAACGAGCCCATGCCGTACGCCCAGTTCCCCGACGGCGGTGAGACCTTCCACGCCGTCCACGGCAGCATCCACCCCGCCGTCGGCTCCTGGGGCTGCGTCCAGGTGTGGGGGCGGCGGCCGGGTACCTGACACTGCACCCGGGGCCCGTACGGCCCTCTGAGAGACTGGGGGCGCGATGAGTGAGACTGCGACTGTGCCGACCGCCCCCCTGCGCGCCCGCGCCGAGATCGATCTGGGCGCCCTGCGGGCCAATGTGCATGCCCTGTGTGCCCGGGCGAAGGGCGCGGCCCTGATGGCCGTCGTCAAGTCCGACGGCTACGGCCACGGGGCGCTGCCGTGTGCCCGCGCGGCCCTCGCGGCGGGCGCGAGCTGGCTCGGCACGGCCACGCCCGAGGAGGCCCTCGCGCTGCGCGCGGCCGGGCTGCCGGGGCCCATCCTGTGCTGGCTGTGGGTGCCGGGCGGACCCTGGCGGCAGGCGGTCGAAGCGGACATCGACGTGTCCCTGAGCGGCATGTGGGCCCTGCGGGAGGTCGTGGCGGCGGCCCGCGAGGCCGGACGCACCGCGCGCGTGCAGCTCAAGGCCGACACCGGGCTCGGCCGCAACGGCTGCCAGCCGGCCGACTGGCCCGAACTGGTCGCCGAGGCGCTGCGCGCCGAGGCCGAGGGGCTGGTCCGCATCACCGGGCTGTGGTCGCACTTCGCCTGCGCCGACGAGCCCGGGCATCCGTCCATCGCCGCCCAACTGGACCGGTTCCGGGAGATGCTGGCGTACGCCGAGGAACAGGGCGTGCGGCCCGAGGTGCGGCACATCGCCAACTCGCCCGCCACGCTCACCCTGCCCGAGACCCACTTCGACCTGGTCCGCACGGGCATCGCCATGTACGGCATCTCGCCCAGCCCCGAGCTGGGCACCCCCGCCGACTTCGGGCTGCGCCCCGTCATGACGCTCAGCGCCTCGCTGGCCCTGGTCAAGCGCGCGCCGGGCGGGCACGGCATCAGCTACGGCCACCACTACGTCACCCCCGGCGAGACCACCCTCGGCCTGGTGCCGGTGGGCTACGCGGACGGCATCCCGCGGCACGCCTCCGGCACCGGTCCGGTGCTGGTCGACGGCAAGTGGCGCACGGTCGCCGGGCGGGTCGCCATGGACCAGTTCGTGGTGGACCTCGGCGGGGACGAGCCGGAGGCGGGCGCGGAGGCGATCCTCTTCGGACCCGGCGACCGCGGTGAGCCCACCGCCGAGGACTGGGCGCAGGCCTGCGGCACGATCGCGTACGAAATCGTCACACGCATCGGAACCCGGGTTCCCCGCGTCTATGTGAACGGGGAAGAACTCGGGTAACCCGTTCCCGAGCGGCACGGCAACAGCGGCAACAACGGCAGTCCGGCATCACACCTGCATCACAGGTTTCATTCGTTTCACCCACCCAGCGAACTGCAGTACGGCGAAGAGGAGCGGTACGTGAGCGAGAGCAGTGCGGAGGCCGTGGCGGACGTCGTCGCCTCGGCGGCCGCCGCCTCCGCCGCGGGGGCGGCCGGTAGCTGGCGCAGGGCGACCGGCATCGCCGGTGCCGCGATAGGCGTGCTCGCCGCGGGCGCGGCGGCCGGCGTCGCCGTCGAGCGGATGACGGTGGGCCGCGGCATGCGCAGAAAGGCCCGGCTGGCACTGGACTCCGCGGGCCCCTACGGCACCCTGCGCGGCACCCCCGGCAAGGCGCACGCCGACGACGGCACCGAGCTGTACTACGAGGTCGACGAGGCCGAGCCCGACCTCGGGCCGAACGTCTCCCCGCGCCGGCGCCGCCTCTTCGGCCGGAAGGCCCCCGCGCCCGTGACCGTCGTCTTCTGCCACGGCTACTGCCTCAGCCAGGACTCCTGGCACTTCCAGCGGGCGGCCCTGCGCGGGGTGGTGCGGACCGTGCACTGGGACCAGCGCAGTCACGGCCGGTCCGGGCGGGGCGTGGCCCAGACCCGGGACCGGGTGCCGGTCACCATCGACCAGCTCGGCCGCGATCTGAAGGCCGTCCTCGACGCCGCCGTACCGGAGGGGCCGATCGTGCTGGTCGGCCACTCGATGGGCGGCATGACCATGATGGCCCTCGCCGCCCAGTACCCGGAGCTGATCCGGGAACGGGTCGTCGCCACCGCCTTCGTCGGTACGTCGTCCGGGCGGCTCGGCGAGGTCAACTTCGGGCTGCCCCTCGCCGGCGTCAACGCGGTGCGCCGGATCCTGCCCGGGGTGCTGAAGGCGCTCGGACAGCAGGCGGAGCTGGTGGAGAAGGGGCGCCGGGCCACCGCCGACCTGTTCGCCGGGATCATCAAGCGGTACTCGTTCGCCGGGCGGGACGTCGACCCGGCCGTCGAGCGGTTCGCGGAGCGGATGATCGAGTCCACGCCGATCGACGTGGTCGCCGAGTTCTACCCGGCCTTCACCGACCACGACAAGACCGAGGCGCTCGCCTGCTTCCGGGAGATGCCGGTGCTCGTGCTGGCCGGCGTCCGGGACCTGGTCACGCCCAGCGAGCACAGCGAGGCCATCGCCGACCTGCTGCCCGACGCCGAGCTGGTCCTCGTCCCGGACGCCGGGCACCTGGTGATGCTGGAGCACCCGGAAGTGGTCACCGACCGCCTCGCCGACCTGCTCACCCGTGCGGGTGCGGTGCCCGCAGGGGCTACCGTTACTGGCTATGGAAGCACCAGCAGCACCGCACAACCCCGCTGAGACCCGGCTGACGATCACCGCGCCCGAACAGATGCGGGAGCTGGGCCGCCGACTGGCCAAGCTGCTGCGCGCGGGTGACCTGGTGATGCTCAGCGGCGAGCTGGGCGCGGGCAAGACCACGCTGACCCGGGGCCTGGGCGAGGGCCTCGGCGTGCGCGGCGCGGTCACCTCACCGACTTTCGTGATCGCCCGGGTGCACCCCTCCCTCGGCGACGGCCCGCCCCTCGTGCACGTCGACGCCTACCGGCTCGGCGGTGGTCTGGACGAGATGGAGGACCTGGACCTCGACGTCTCGCTGCCCGACTCGGTGGTCGTCGTGGAGTGGGGCGAGGGCAAGGTCGAGGAACTGACCGAGGATCGCCTCCAGGTCGTCATCCACCGCGCCGTCGGAGACACCACGGACGAGGTGCGGCACGTGACGCTGACCGGCCTGGGGGAGCGCTGGGCGGACGCGGGTCTGGAGACGCTCACGGCCTGACCGGCCCTGGCCCTCCGACTTTCCGACAAGCCGTCGGCAACATATTGCGCAGGACGTCCGGGCGTGGTCACATGGTATCCAGCCCGTGGTTAGGTCTGCCTAACTATGCCCGCCCCCCGCACGTCAGGAGGCGCCATGCCCGAGCCCCGTCCCGCAGCAGCCGCAGGGGTGTCCATGCGCGACCTACTGGCCTCCTGCGCGGCGGCGAAGGAGGTTTCCCGGCCCCCGCGCGCCCCTGAGCGCCCCGGAGGGGCGAACGGGGCGCGGGGCCCTGTCGACCAGGCGGCTGCCGCCGCGCCTGGCGCGACCGGCCACGACGGCGCCGCAGTCGCGAGACGGCACGACGCGGCACTCCGCGGAGCGCCCGGCGCCTAACGGATCACCACGACCCGCACCCCGATGGTCGCGAAGTCCCACATCGCCCGGCCGTCCGCCCGGCTCTCCCGGATACCCCCCGTCCGTGCGCTCGGGTCGGCCACCGCCCGCGGAGCGGTCGCCGCACTGAACCCGATCGCCAGTCCCTCCACGCTGGTGAACCGCACGACGTGCTCGACGGGAACGCCGTCGGAGCCGGTGACCGCGCTCGAACGGGAGGTGACCCAGTAGGTGCCGACCGGCGGGTCGATGCTGCCCGGGTTCACCCTGAACGTGCGCTGCACCCGGTTCGTCGCGCCGACCAGCCAGACCCGGTCGTCGTCCACCGAGTACACGACCCGTTCACCCTTGCCCGAACCGCGCGGCAGGGCGGTCGGGTCGCGTCGGTCGCGGGGTGCCTTGCCGGCGGCCGCCAGCGGCGGTGCGCCCGCCGCGGGCCTGACGCCCAGGTGCGCCGGTGCGGTCGCGTGGGCCTGGTAGGCGAGGAAACCGACGGCTCCGAGGGCCGCCGCGGTGAGGGCGGCCACGATCCCCGCGCTGGTCCCTGCCACGTGCGCCCACCTCCGCATCGGGTCATATGTCGTACTTCGTACAGACAGACCGTAGCAGCCGGTGACGGTCCGACCCGGACGGCCATGCGTGAGCCGTGGGCGCCGTAGGCTGTTTGCGTGCTCTTGCTCGCTCTGGATACCGCCACCCCCGCCGTCACCGTCGCGCTGCACGACGGCACGGACGTCATCGCCTCGTCGAGTCAGGTGGACGCGCGCCGGCACGGTGAGTTGCTGCTGCCGGCCGTCGACCGTGTGCTCGCCGAGGCCGGGCTCAAGCTGGACGCCGTCACCGGCGTCGTCGTCGGCACCGGGCCCGGCCCCTACACCGGTCTGCGCGTCGGTCTGATGACCGCCGACACCTTCGGCCTGGCCCTCGGCGTCCCGGTGCACGGCGTGTGCACGCTGGACGGCCTCGCCTACGCCGCCGACATCGAAAAGGGCCCCTTCGTCGTGGCGACCGACGCCCGGCGCAAGGAGGTCTACTGGGCGACGTACGCCGACTCCCGGACCCGGCTGACCGACCCGGCCGTGGACCGGCCGGCCGACATCGCCGAGCAGGTCGCGGGTCTCCCGGCGGTCGGCGCCGGCGCGCTGCTCTACCCGGACACGTTCCCGAGCGCCCACGAGCCCGAGCACGTCTCCGCCGCCGCACTCGCCTCGCTCGCGGCCGAGAGGCTGGCCGCCGGTGAGGAGCTGCCGGACCCCCGCCCGCTGTACCTGCGCCGCCCGGACGCCCAGGTCCCCAAGAACTACAAGGTGGTCACCCCGAAGTGACCGTACGACTGCGCGAGATGCGCTGGTGGGACATCGACCCGGTCCTGGAGCTGGAGAAGGACCTGTTCCCCGAGGACGCCTGGTCCCGGGGCATGTTCTGGTCCGAGCTGGCCCACGCGCGGGGGCCGGAGGCGACCCGGCGTTACCTCGTCGCCGAGACCGGCGGCCGTATCGTCGGCTACGCCGGTCTGGTCGCCGCCGGTGAGCAGGGCGACGTCCAGACGATCGCCGTGGCCCGCGACGTGCAGGGCACCGGTCTCGGCGCCCGCCTGCTGGCCGAACTGCTGCGCGCGGCGACCGCGTTCGAGTGCCACGAGGTGATGCTCGAATGCCGGGTCGACAACGTCCGCGCCCAGAAGCTCTACGAGCGCTTCGGCTTCGAGCCGATCGGCTTCCGGCGCGGCTACTACCAGCCGGGCAACGTGGACGCCCTGGTCATGCGCCTGACCGACCCTTCCTCATCAGTACAAGGAACCGAGATCAATGGCTGACGAACCCCTCGTCCTCGGCATCGAGACCTCCTGCGACGAGACCGGCGTCGGCATCGTCCGCGGCACCACCCTGCTGGCGGACGCCGTCGCATCCAGCGTGGACGAGCACGCCCGCTTCGGCGGTGTCGTACCCGAGGTGGCGTCCCGCGCGCACCTGGAGGCGATGGTGCCGACCATCGACCGCGCCCTGAAGGAGGCGGGGGTCAGCGCCCGGGACCTGGACGGCATCGCGGTGACCGCCGGTCCCGGTCTCGCGGGTGCCCTGCTCGTCGGCGTCTCGGCGGCCAAGGCGTACGCCTACGCCCTCGGCAAGCCCCTGTACGGCGTCAACCACCTCGCCTCGCACATCTGCGTCGACCAGCTGGAGCACGGCCCGCTGCCCGAGCCGACGATGGCCCTGCTGGTCAGCGGCGGGCACTCGTCCCTGCTGCTGTCCGAGGACATCACCTCGGACGTCCGCCCCATGGGCGCGACCATCGACGACGCGGCCGGCGAGGCGTTCGACAAGATCGCCCGCGTGCTGAACCTGGGCTTCCCCGGCGGCCCGGTCATCGACCGGTACGCGCGCGAGGGCGACCCGGAGGCGATCGCCTTCCCGCGCGGCCTGACCGGCCCGCGCGACCCCGCGTACGACTTCTCCTTCTCGGGCCTGAAGACCGCCGTGGCCCGCTGGATCGAGGCCAAGCGCGCGGCCGGCGAGGAGGTCCCGGTCCGTGACGTGGCCGCGTCCTTCCAGGAGGCCGTCGTCGACGTGCTGACCCGCAAGGCCGTCCGCGCCTGCAAGGACGAGGGCGTCGACCATCTGATGATCGGCGGCGGTGTCGCGGCCAACTCCCGGCTGCGGGCGCTCGCACAGGAGCGCTGCGAGGCGGCCGGCATCCGGCTGCGCGTGCCGCGCCCCAAGCTGTGCACGGACAACGGCGCGATGGTCGCCGCGCTCGGCGCCGAGATGGTCGCCCGGAACCGGTCCGCCTCCAGCTGGGACCTGTCGGCCGACTCCTCCCTGCCGGTCACGGACCCGCACGTCCCGGGCAACCACGACCATGTGCACGAGGTCAGCAAGGAGAACCTGTACTCATGACCGTCGCCCTGATGTGGGAGGCCCGGGCGGCCGACGGGCGGGGGGCGGAACTCCTCGCCTGGGCACGGGAACAGCGCCTGGCGGAAGAGCCGCTCAGGCGCGAGACCTTCCGGGCGCCGCAGGACCGGGTGCTGGTCATCACGTGGTGGGACACGTCGTACGACGCAGAGCTGCCCGAACTGCCCGAACCCGACCCGGAGTTGGTGACCCGGGCCGTGCACCGCTGGCGGTTCGAGTCGGTGGCGGACGGCTGAGTTTGGCGGCCCCGGCCGGACTGCGCTATGATCATCACACAGCGAACGGCCGGAACACCGGATCGGACGCAGTGCGTTGGTGGTCCAAGGAAAGACGTCCCGCTTCCTGCGGGGAGATGCAGGTGCAAGGCCTGCCCGGCGCTCCATACGAAACCCGCTCCCGGTGCTCCGGGGGCGGGTTTCGCCGTTACGGCCGGCCGGACCGCTGCGGCTGTACCGGCTCCGCCGCGGAGTTCGTGAACCGCACCGCCGCCCGCCGCTCCTTGAGCTGTGCGTATGCCATCAGCCCGAACAGCACCGCCAGGAGCACGACCGACGAACCGAGCGTCCCCAGGTCCAGACCGCCCTTGGCGACCGGCTTGGTGAGGAAGTCGCCGGCCGTCGCACCCAGCGGGCGGGTCAGCACGAACGCGATCCAGAACAGCAGGACGTTCGGCACCGCCGGGACCTTCATCAGCGCCACCAGCACCAGCAGCACACCGGTCACCAGCGCCGCACCGCCCAGGTAGCCGAGCCCTGAGCTGTCGGACAGGAAGTCGCCCATGGAGGTGCCGAGGGTGTTGGAGACCAGGATCGCCGACCAGAACAGGGCCTCGCCCCTGAAGGTGACGATCTCGGTGATCTGGAAGGTCATCCCGCTCAGCTTCCAGCCGAGGAAGATCAGCAGCAGGATCGAGACCAGGATCGCGGCGCCCTCCGGATAGCCGAGGCCCAGCCCCTGCGGGCCCCAGCCCAGCCGCGTCGCGCCGTTCGAGAGATAGCGGGCGCTGGCGTCCCGGTTCATGAAGTCGGACATCGTGGTGCCGGCCATGGAGGTCGACAGGATCACGGTCCAGTAGAAGAACGGGTTGTAGCGCGCCGAGCGCAGCTGGACCACCAGTGTCACCACGAAGACCAGGAACAGGGCGATGGTGGTGAGGAAGTAGCCGAGCTCGAGGGTCTGGGCGAACAGGTCTCCCGCGGTCTCGCCCAGGGTCGTCGCCGCGATCTTCATGATCCAGAACGCGAGGGTGACCTCGGGCAGTTTCTTCATGACGGATGTCGTCGTCGAGGGCGTCGTCAAGGCTGTTGCTCCTGTGAGGGGGGTTCAGGTGATCAACGACCCTGTCAGGGGCAACCTGAAACCATCCTGAACGCCCGTGTCAGGGGTCTTGCGGAAGCGCGGTCACTGTGCTTCCGCCGTGGCTCAATACGTTCCCCCCGGCCCCCGAGGTTCAATCAGTTCGCGACGCGGCCGGCCGGCGGGACGCGCCCGGGGCGCACGGTCGAAGAAATCCGATTCTCACGGCTTCCGCTAACAAGCCCCTAATAATTCGGACTTACGTTCCTGCCGTGACGCGACACAAGGAGCAACGCGAGGAGCAGGGCGACGCGGGCGGACGGGCGGGCCGGCGGTCGAGGGCGCTGAAGATCGCCGGCCTCACCCTGACGGGCACCCTGGTGCTGGGCGCGGGCGTCGTGGGCTGGGCGTACCGGCACCTGAACCACAACATCAAAAGCGTCGACATCAACAGCGCGCTCGGCGACGACCGGCCCGCCCGGGCGGTGATCACCCCCTCCCCGGCCGCCGCCTCCCCGCTGCCGACCGGCTCCCTGAACATCCTGGTCCTCGGCTCGGACTCGCGCAGCGGCAAGGCCAACCAGGAACTCGGCGGCGGTGACAGCTCCGGCGCGCGCTCCGACACGGCGATGGTCGTGCACATCGACGCGGGCCGTACCCGGGCGACCGTCGTCAGCATCCCGCGCGACACCCTCGTCACCCGCCCGTCCTGCCCGCTCGCATCCGGCGGCTCGACGGCGGTGGCCCACGGCGCGATGTTCAACACCGCGTACGAGGTGGGCGGCCCGGTCTGCGCCGTCAAGACGGTCGAGTCGATGACGAACGTCCGCATGGACCACTACGTCGAGATCGACTTCTCCGGCTTCGCGAAGCTGGTGGACGCGGTCGGCGGGGTCGACGTCACCACCGCGCAGGACATCGACGACGACGAGAGTCATCTGCACCTGGCGGCCGGCCCCCATCACCTCGACGGCAGACAGGCCCTCGCGTTCGCCCGCACCCGGTACGGCGTGGGCGACGGCAGCGACCTCGGCCGCATAGGGCTGCAACAGCAGCTGGTGAAGGCCCTGTTGGCGCAGATGGCCGCCACGAACCTGCTCACCGACCCGGCCGGGCTGTACCGGGCCGCCGACGCGGTCACCGCCGGCCTCACCACCGACACCGGCCTTGACTCCCTGAGCGAGCTGATGCGGCTCGGCCAGAGCCTTGAGGGCCTGACCGCCGACCATGTGAGGACGGTGATGATGCCGGTCGTCCCGGCACCCTCCGACCACAACCGGGTGGTGGCGAACGAACCGACGGCGAGCGAGCTGTGGGCGTCCCTGCGCTGACGGAAAATTCCCCGAAGTTTTCTCGCGGGAGTGTCGATCCCGGGGTCGCCCGTTCGACGCAGGGGTGAGCGGCGGGGAGCGGCCCCGCCGCCCTGATCCCGAGGAGTCACCATGCCCCGCTACCTGTCGCTCGTGCGCATCGACGAGTCCTCCGCCCCCGCCGAGGGTCCCAGCGAGGAGCTGATGCGGCGGATGGGCGAGCTGATCGAGGAGGTCACCAAAGCCGGCGTCATGCTCGACACCGCCGGGCTCACCCCGTCCGCCCAGGGCACCCGGGTGCGCTGGGAGGGCGGCCGGATCTCCGTCACCGACGGCCCGTTCACCGAGTCCAAGGAGGTCATCGGCGGCTACGCGCTCATGCAGTGCAAGGACAAGGCCGAGGCGCTGGAGTGGGCGAAGCGGTTCCTGCAGGTCCACGAGGACTTCTGGACCGTGACCTGTGAGGTGCGGGAGATCGCCGAGGGCTGAGCCGCTGGCGCCGCGCCGCACCGGGGGTGTTGCATGGTGGGCTGTGGAATCACAGCCCACCGAGCGACAGCCCGCCGCGTCACGGCCCGCCGAGCGACAGCCCGCCGGACCCGCCGCCCAGGCCATCGAGACCGTCTTCCGCCTGGAGTCGCCCCGCGTCATCGCCGGGGTGGCCCGGATCGTCCGGGACGTCGGCATCGCCGAGGAACTGGCGCAGGACGCCCTGGTCGCCGCCCTGGAGCAGTGGCCACGCGACGGTGTGCCCGACAACCCCGGCGCCTGGCTCATGACCGCCGCCCGGCGCCGGGCCGTCGATCTCGTCCGGCGCCGCGAGACCTACGCCCGCAAGCTGCAGGAGATCGGCCGGGACCGCACGCTGTCGTCCCCGCCGCCGTACGACGAGCCCGCCGACCCGGACGAGATCGACGACGACCTGCTCCGGCTGGTCTTCACCGCCTGCCACCCGGTGCTGTCCCCGGACGCCCGCACCGCGCTCACCCTGCGCCTGCTCGGCGGCCTGAGCACGGCCGAGATCGCCCGCGCGTACCTCGTCCCGGAGCCGACGATCGCCCAGCGCGTCGTCCGTGCCAAACGCACCCTGGCGAAGAAGAACATCGCCTTCGAGGTGCCCTGCGGCCCCGAACGCGAGGCCCGCCTCGGCTCCGTCCTGGACGTCATCTACCTGATCTTCAACGAGGGGTACGCGGCGACCGCGGGCGACGACCTGCTGCGCCCCGGCCTGTGCGAGGACGCGCTGCGGCTGGCCCGTGTGCTGTCCGCGCTGATGCCCAAGGAACCGGAGGTGCACGCCCTGGCCGCGCTGCTGGAGTTCCAGGCGTCCCGCACCGCCGCCCGCACGGGTCCGGACGGAGAGCCCGTCCTGCTCAAGGACCAGAACCGCCGCCGGTGGAACCGCATGCTCATCGCCCGCGGCGTCCAGGCCCTCGACCGGGCCGGCGCCACGGCGACCGGCGCCCCGGGCCGCTACGCCCTCCAGGCGGCCATCGCCGCGTGCCACGCCCATGCGTACACCTACGAGGAGACCGACTGGCGGACCATCGCCACCCTGTACGGCCTGCTGGCCACCCGTGCCCCGTCCCCGGTGGTCGAGCTGAACCGCGCGGTCGCCGTGTCGATGGCCGACGGCCCCGCCGAGGGCCTGAGGCTGGTGGACGCCCTGGCCGCCGAACCCGCCCTGCGCGACTACCACCTGCTGCCCAGCGTCCGCGGTGACCTGCTGGCCCGGCTCGGGCGGCGGGCGGAGGCCCGCGCGGAGTTCGAGCGGGCGGCCGGCCTGGCACGCAACGACAAGGAACGGGAACTGCTGCTGCGCCGGGCAGGCGAGACGCCGTCCCAGGCCTTGTCTAGGCGGGCCGGCCCACGAGCATCGTGGGTGCCCCGGCGACCCGGGTGAGGAACACCGTTGCCGCGTTCGGTCCCTGCGGCTTGACCTTCCGGCGCAGTTCCTCCGGCTCGACCGCCGACCCGCGCTTCTTCACGGTCAGCGTCCCGACCTCGCGCTCGCGCAGCAGGGCCTTCAGCTTCTTGACGTTGAACGGCAGTTGGTCGCTGATCTCGTAGGCGGAGGCGTACGGCGTGGGCCGCAGCTCGTCGGCGGTGACGTAGGCGATCGTCGGGTCGATCAGCCCGCCGTCCAGGTGTTCGGCCACCTCGGCGACCAGATGGGCGCGGATCACGGCACCGTCCGGCTCGTACAGGTACCGCCCCACCGGGCGCATCCCGGGATCGGGCAGGCCGCGGCCGAGCAGCGTGCGCGGGCCGGGCAGCAGCGTGGCGCGGACCGCCCCCGGTGCCCCCGTCCCGAACCACAGCACCGCCTCCTTCACATCGCCGCCGTCGGAGATCCACTCCGCCTCGGCCTCGGCGGGGACCGCCTCGTGGGGGATGCCCGGGGCGATCTTCAGCGCGGCCGTCCCGGCGGCCGAGGCGGCTGCCACCGCCCAGGACAGTGGCGGCGAGTAGGCCTCCGGGTCGAAGATCCTGCCGCGGCCCCCGCGGCGCGCCGGATCCACGAAGACCGCGTCGTACCCGGCGGTGTCCACCTCCGTGACGTCCGCCTCGCGCACCTCGATCAGCTCGTCCAGCCCCAGCGCCCCGGCGTTCGCCCGGGCCACCGCGGCCGTCACCGGATCCCGGTCCACGGCGAGCACCCGGATCCCCGCCCGGGCGAACGCGATCGCGTCGCCGCCGATCCCGCAGCACAGGTCGGCCACGGAGGTCACGCCGAGCCCCTTGAGCCGCTCCGCGCGGTACGTCGCCACGCTGGTCCGGGTCGACTGCTCGACCCCGTTCGGCGTGAAGAACATCCGCCCCGCGTCCGCCGCCCCGAACTTCGCCGCCGCGCGCTGTCGCAGCCGGGCCTGGCCGAGCGCGGCCGACACCAGCTCGGCGGGATGGTCGCGGCGCAACCGGGTGGCGACGGCGAGTTCGTCCGCCGGAGCGGTGTCGCGGACCTCGTCGAGGAGGGCACGGCCTTCGGGGGTGAGGAGCAGAGCGAGGTCGTTCACCGGGTCATTGTGGGCCAGTCGGTGGATCGTGCGCCTCCGGCGGCGGTGTCGGCCCGGGATCCGGGCTCCGGCCTGGGAGTATCCGACGCCATGCGACTAATCGTACAAAACGATAAAAATCAGATTCATGCCGGACGTTCGTTCCTCGTCCGGGGATCCGCCGTGCTGGTCTGCGCCGCACTCCTCGCCGGCTGCGCGGGTCCCGACGCGAGCAGCCCCGCGCGCGGCCCGGGCGCCCCCGCGCAGGCCCTGAGCCCCCGGGCCCGCCAGGCGGCCGAACACGCCCGGCTGGTCGCCGCCGCCCGGCGCTGGGGACTGGACGAGGTCCCGCTGACGCCGCCGCCCCCGCCCGCGAAGAAGCCGCACATCACCGCCCGGGACGGCTTCGAGGTGGACCACCAGGAGGACTGGGAGCTGCCCCCTGTCTTCACCACGATCCCGACCAAGCAGAAGATCGTCTTCCTCACGATCGACGACGGTTCGGAGAAGGATCCGGACTTCCTGCGGATGATGCGGGACCTGAAGATCCCGTACACCGCCTTCCTCAGCAACTACCTGGTCGACGACGACTACGGGTACTTCCGCAGGATGCAGTCCTACGGCCACACCCTCAACAACCACACCCTGCACCATCCCTACCTGCCGGGCCTGTCCTACGAGGAGCAGCGGGACGAGATCTGCGGCATGCAGGACATCATGGAGAGACAGTTCGGCAAGCGTCCGACGGTCTTCCGCCCGCCGTACGGCGACTACAACCAGGACACCCTGCGCGCCGCCAAGGCCTGCGGCATCCGCTACGCGCCGATCTGGAACGAGGAGGTCTTCGTCGACCACTGGGAGTACCGCGAGGACGACCAGAAGATGCGCCGCGGCGACATCGTCCTCACCCACTTCCGAGGCCGCTCCGACTGGAACGGCACGATGATCGACGACATGCGCCGCTTCCTGAA
The DNA here is from genome assembly GCF_044546895.1 of Streptomyces sp. NPDC053069. Lineage (NCBI taxonomy): Bacteria > Bacillati > Actinomycetota > Actinomycetes > Kitasatosporales > Streptomycetaceae > Streptomyces > Streptomyces sp. NPDC053069. The sequence continues at coordinate 25,287 of NZ_JBITZN010000002.1, forward strand.
CAAGGTCACCCGCGAGGGCTACGCCGTGGCCCGCCTGGAGGACTACCTGTGAGCCACGGGGGGAGCGGCGAGGGGCAGGCGGAGGGGAGGGCGGGCTCCGGCGGCCCGGTGCGGGTGCGGGGGAGCGCGGGGCGCGGCGGCCTGCGGGCGCGGTACGTCCGGGACGCGGGACGTGTTCCGGCCGCCGGCGAGGGGGTGCCGGCCAGGGGCGGAGGGGGGCGTCTCGGCCGGGGTCTGGCCGTGCTGCTCGCGTCGGCCCTCCTCCTGACCGGCTGTGCCCAGTCCGTCGACCCGATCGAGCGCCTCGGCAAGAAGGCGGCCGAGGGCGTACACCCGACCGGCCCCGCCCCCGACCGGCCCTACCTCCGCTGGGGGCTGACCGAGCCCCTCGCCCGCCCGCCGCGCCGCGCCGCCCGCACGCTGGCCCTCGCCCCGCACACCGCCGGCCGCGTCCTGCCCCGCGTCATGGACCACGTCCCCACCCGTGACCGGGTCGTGTTCCTGACCTACGACGACGGCGCCGACAAGGACCCCCGCTTCGTCGACATGGTCCGCGAACTCCGGCTGCCCGTCAGCATGTTCCTCACCGACAGTGCCGCCGGCCCCGGCTACGGCCACTTCGCCCGCCTGCACCGGCTGGGCGCCGGCATCGAGAACCACACCCTCGACCACCGCGCGCTGTCCGGGCTGCCCTACGCCGGCCAGCGTGCCGAGATCTGCGGCCAGCAGGACCGGCTCGGCTCCCGCCTCGGCCTGCGTCCCCACCTCTTCCGCCCGCCGTACGGCTCGTACGACACCACCACCTTGCGCGCGGCCTCCGACTGCGGCATCTCCGCACTCGTCCTCTGGCGCACCGCCGTGACCCCGACCGACCTCGTCTACACCCACGGCCCGCACCATCTCCGCCCCGGCGACATCATCCTGATCGGCCCGGACGAGACAACGGGCCCGAGCCTGCGGGAGCGCACGACGAGGGTGCTCCGCAGGGTGCAGCAGAGGGGCCTGACGGTGGGGAGCCTCGAAAACTACCTGCAATGAACAGCCCGTCCGGCGGGGAGACCCCGGGAGGGCGGGGCAGCCCCGGGCCACCGAAGAACGCCGGCGCCGACGAAGAAACGGCCGACGCGCCGCACGGCATTGGCACTCCGCTTGACCGAGTGCTAACCGCAGTCATAGTCTCGGCTCTGGCACTCCCCACTGGAGAGTGCCAAAAAAGCGACGGGCAGGTCCGGCACCCGCGACGACGGATCGACCTGGTCGCCACCTCAGACAGTTAACCCCGTGAGATCTCCGAAGGGGGAGGTCGGATCGTGACGACCGCCAGCTCCAAGGTTGCCATCAAGCCGCTCGAGGACCGCATCGTGGTCCAGCCGCTGGACGCCGAGCAGACCACGGCCTCTGGCCTGGTCATCCCGGACACCGCGAAGGAGAAGCCCCAGGAGGGCGCCGTCCTCGCCGTGGGCCCGGGCCGGTTCGAGAACGGCGAGCGCCTTCCGCTCGACGTCAAGGTCGGCGACGTCGTCCTGTACAGCAAGTACGGCGGCACCGAGGTGAAGTACAACGGCGAGGAGTACCTCGTCCTCTCGGCTCGCGACGTTCTCGCGATCATCGAGAAGTAACTCCACCTCGAAGTTTCTGAGCTGCGCCCCTGGCCCCCCGCGACCGATAAGAAGCCGGGCGCCCGGGGCGCAGTTGTCTTGTCACCCATAGATTTCCGAGAGGGCTCCCGCTGTCATGGCGAAGATCCTGAAGTTCGACGAGGACGCCCGTCGCGCCCTCGAGCGCGGCGTCAACAAGCTGGCCGACACGGTGAAGGTGACGATCGGCCCCCGTGGCCGCAACGTCGTCATCGACAAGAAGTTCGGCGCCCCCACCATCACCAACGACGGTGTCACGATCGCCCGCGAGGTCGAGATCGAGGACCCGTACGAGAACCTCGGCGCGCAGCTGGTGAAGGAGGTGGCGACCAAGACCAACGACATCGCGGGTGACGGCACCACCACCGCCACCGTCCTCGCCCAGGCGCTGGTCCGTGAGGGCCTGAAGAACGTCGCCGCCGGCGCCTCCCCGGCCGCCCTGAAGAAGGGCATCGACGCCGCCGTCAAGGCCGTCTCCGACGACCTGCTGGCTTCCGCCCGCCCGATCGACGAGAAGTCCGACATCGCCGCCGTCGCCGCGCTGTCCGCCCAGGACCAGCAGGTCGGCGAGCTGATCGCCGAGGCGATGGACAAGGTCGGCAAGGACGGTGTCATCACCGTCGAGGAGTCCAACACCTTCGGTCTGGAGCTGGACTTCACCGAGGGCATGGCCTTCGACAAGGGCTACCTGTCGCCGTACTTCGTGACGGACCAGGAGCGCATGGAGGCCGTCCTCGACGACCCGTACATCCTCATCAACCAGGGCAAGATCAGCTCCATCCAGGACCTGCTGCCGCTGCTGGAGAAGGTCATCCAGGCCGGCGCCTCCAAGCCGCTGCTGATCATCGCCGAGGACGTCGAGGGCGAGGCCCTGTCGACCCTGGTCGTCAACAAGATCCGCGGCACCTTCAACGCCGTCGCGGTGAAGGCTCCCGGCTTCGGCGACCGCCGCAAGGCGATGCTGCAGGACATGGCGATCCTCACCGGCGCCACCGTCATCTCCGAGGAGGTCGGCCTCAAGCTCGACCAGGTCGGCCTGGACGTGCTCGGCTCCGCCCGCCGCGTCACCGTCACCAAGGACGACACCACCATCGTCGAGGGTGCCGGCAAGCAGGAGGACCTGACGGGCCGCGTCGCCCAGATCAAGGCCGAGATCGAGAACACCGACTCCGACTGGGACCGCGAGAAGCTCCAGGAGCGCCTCGCGAAGCTGGCCGGCGGCGTGTGCGTGATCAAGGTCGGCGCCGCCACCGAGGTGGAGCTGAAGGAGAAGAAGCACCGTCTGGAGGACGCCATCTCCGCGACCCGCGCCGCGGTCGAGGAGGGCATCGTCTCCGGTGGTGGCTCCGCGCTGGTCCACTCCTCCAAGGTCCTGGAGGGCAACCTCGACAAGACCGGCGACGAGGCCACCGGTGTCGCGGTCGTCCGCAACGCCGTGGTCGAGCCGCTGCGCTGGATCGGCGAGAACGCCGGCCAGGAGGGCTACGTCATCGTCTCCAAGGTCAAGGACCTGGAGAAGGGGCAGGGCTACAACGCCGCCACCGGCGAGTACGGCGACCTGGTCAAGGCCGGTGTCATCGACCCGGTGAAGGTCACCCGCTCCGCCCTGGAGAACGCCGCCTCCATCGCCTCCCTGCTGCTCACGACCGAGACCCTGGTCGTCGAGAAGAAGGAAGAGGAAGAGCCGGCCGCCGCGGGCCACGGCCACGGCCACGCCCACTGAGCCAAGCGCTCCTGACGAAGGCCCGGCACCCGCCACGGTGCCGGGCCTTCGCCCTGTCCGGACCGCGGCAGGAAGTCCTTCACTGCTCCAACTCGTCCAGTGCACCGAGTTGTTGCATCAGCCCGAGCTGGTCGTGCTGCCACCACATCTCGGCGATCTTTCCGTCGTCGCCGAAGCGGAACAGCGTCATCCCGGTCATGGTGACCTGACGGCCGGTGGACCCGATCCCGAGGAAGTCGCCCTTGTGCGTGGCGTTCCAGGTCCACCGCGCGCAAGCCCGGTCGCCCTGGGCGAGCACGTCCTCGACCGTGAACGTGAAGTCGAAGGCGGCGCGCCACATCCGGTACTCGGCGCGGGCGTTGTCCAGGCCGATGGTGTCCTGCGGGTTCACCGGGTCGTGGCTGTGGATGTCCTCGTTCAGCAGGTTGTTGAGCGGCGCCAGCTCGCCCGCGGTCTGAAGCTCTTCGAAGAACCGCCGCACGGTGTCCTCGGCCAGCCGCTCGTCCCGCACCACGTCCAGATCGGTGAACGTCGGCATCTCGTCGCACAGCGCGACCATCTCCTGGAAGATCCTGTCGGTCTCCGGGAGGTTCGAGTTCCGCATCGCCTCCTCGTACGACGGGAACTCCACCACTTCGACGATGTGTGCCGCGTCCGAGCGGTCCTTGCCGACCAGCGCGTGCGTCGCCGTCCGCTTCCCCTTGGTCTGCTCGACCCAGTCGTCCATGAGCCGGTTCATCTCGTCCAGCCGGCTCGTCCTGCACTCGATGAGCTGTACGAAGGTCATGACGCCGCCTCCCGGCCCCCCTGACCCGGTTGTGTCACGCTCATTTTCGCACCGGGACGGCAGCGCCACCCGTCCGCTACCGGGGCCCGTACTTGCGTCCGGTCCGGGAGGAGATCCCGCCCATCAGTCCGCGCGGGGTGACCTTCACCAGGCCCATCAGCGCCTTGTAGCGCGGGTCGGGGATCGACAACGACTTCCCGCGCGCCAGGTCGGCCAGAGCCGTAGCGACCAGCTTGTCGGCGTCCAGCCACATCCACCCCGGGATGTTGTCCGTGCCCATCCCGGCCCGCTGGTGGAACTCGGTGCGCACGAAGCCGGGGCACAGGGCCATCAGGCGTACGCCGCTGCCGGCCAGGTCCTTGGCCGCGCCCTGCGTGAACTGCACGACCCATGCCTTGGAAGCGCCGTAGGTGCCCCGCGGCACGAAGGCGGCCACGGAGGCGACATTGACGATCCCGCCCCGGCCGCGCTCGCGCATCGCCTCGGCCGCCGCCGACGTCAGCCGGAGCACGGCCTCGCAGTGCACCTTGAGCATCCGCAGCTCATCGGCCATGGGCACCTCCAGATAGCGGCCCTTGTTGCCGAAGCCTGCGTTGTTGACCAGCAGGTCGACCGGGTTCTTCCGGTCGCCGAGGCGGTCGGCCACCGACTCGATGCCCTTGTCCTCGGACAGGTCGGCGGTCAGCACCTCCACCTCGATGCCGTGCCGGTCGTGCAGTTCGGTCGCCTGTTCGCGCAGCCGTTTGGTGTCCCGTGCCACCAGGACGAGGTCGTGCCCGTCAGCCGCCAGCCGCCGCGCGAACGCGGCGCCGATCCCCGCGGTCGATCCCGTAATCAGAGCCGTTGTCATGGCCCAAGGGTAGTGACCGCGAGCGCGCGCGTCCGCTGGCCGGGGCCCGGACGGCGGCCCGGCCGACGGCCGCTCAGCCCTGCTGCGCCGCCACGTACTTGCGCGCCGCGGCCAGTGTCTCCGCGTGCAGCGCCTCGCCCGCCGCGAGCAGCCGCGGCAGCAGTTCCCGCTCGGTGGTGACCGCGCGGAACTGCATCGCCGCCGTCACGCCGTGGTCCGGACGGTGCACGATCTCGATCGGATCGCCCGCCCGTATCTCGCCCGGCTCGATCACCCGGAGGTAGGCACCCGTTGAGCCCTTCTGCGTGAACCTCTTGACCCAGCCGCGCTCGCCCAGATGGCCCTGGAACGTACGGCACGGGATCCGGCCCGAGGTCACCTCCAGGACCGGTCCGGCCCCGATCCGCCAGCGCTCGCCGATCAGCGCCCCGGAGACGTCCAGTCCGTCCGTCGTCAGGTTCTCCCCGAAGCAGCCGTTGGCCAGCGACCGGCCCAGTTCGCGCTCCCAGCCGTCGAGGTCCTCGCGCGCGTAGGCGTACACCGCCTGGTCGTCCCCGCCGTGGTGGCGCAGTTCGCACACCGCGTCCCCGGCCAGCCCGCTGCCGCCGAGCCCCTTGGGGCCGGGCGCCGTCACCCGCACCGGCCCGTCGGCCGGCTTCTTGTCGATGCCCGTCACGCCCTCCCGCTGGTCCGTGTACGGCACCGGCTGCGGGCGGCCCAGATTGACCGTGAGAACCCTCATGCCCGCACGGTACGGGACGCCGCCTCAAAGCATCGAGCGAATATCGCGCGCCGTCCCCAAGCATCCCTTATGCTCGAAGGGTGATCGAGGCTCGACATCTCCGCGTCCTGCGCGCCGTCGCCACCACCGGTTCCTTCTCGGCGGCGGGGCGCGAACTGGGCTGCACCCAGCCCGCCGTCAGCCAGCAGATGAAGGCCCTGGAGACCTCGGTCGGCACCCCGCTGCTGGTCCGCAGCGGCCGCGAGATGCGGCTGACCCAGGCCGGGGAAGCCCTGGTCAGGCACGCCTCCGGCATCCTCGCCGGGCTCACCGCGGCCGAGGAGGAGGTCGCCGCCATCGCCGGCCTGCGCGCCGGGCGGGTCCGGCTGGTCTCCTTCCCGAGCGGCACGTCCACCCTGGTCCCCACCGCCCTCGCCGCCCTGCGCGCCGCCCACCCCGGCACCCGCGTGTCCCTGGAGGAGGCCGAGCCCCCGAAGTCCGCCGAGCTGCTGCGCGAGGGCGACTGCGATCTGGCGCTGGCCTTCCGCTACGAGGGCGCGGCGGTCGCCGAGGAGTGGGACGATTTGGTCGTACGGCCCCTGCTGACGGACCGTCTGGTCGCGCTCGTCCCGGAGCGGCACCGCCTGGCACGCGCACAGTCCGTCGCCATCGGCGAGCTGGCCCAGGATCCGTGGATCGCGGGCTGCCCGCGCTGCCGCGGCCAGTTGGTCGAGGTCTGCGAGGGGGCCGGTTTCACGCCGCGCATCGACTTCGCCACGGACGACTACCCGGCGGTGGCCGGCCTGGTCGGCGCCGGCCTGGGGGTCGCCGTACTGCCGCAACTGGCGGTGGAGTCGGTACGGCCCAGGGGCGTGCGGGCCGTACGGCTGGAGCCGGCGGTGCGGCGCGAGATCGTCGCCCTCACCCTGCCCGACCTGGCGCAGGTACCGGCGGTGGCGGCGACGCTGGAACAGCTGGCCCGGGCGGCCGGGCGCTCCTAGAGCCTGTCCGGCACCACCCCCAGGAGCCCGCGGCAGAATCAAGGGCACGCGCGCGGCGTGCCCTGGTGGAGGGGGAACAGCGCACCCCGGGGGCCCTGGGTGCAGAAACGTTACTTCAGTGGTTGCGGGCCGTGTCCGCGCCGGCGGCCGAGGCCGTCACCAGGCGGTTGCGCGCGCGCCCCATCAGCTCCTCACGCTCGTCCTCGGTCAGGCCGCCCCACACGCCGTACGGCTCGCGCACCGCCAGCGCATGCGCCGCGCATTCCGCGCGCACGGGGCACCTCATGCAGACCTCCTTGGCCGAGTTCTCGCGAGCGCTCCGAGCCGCCCCGCGCTCGCCCTCAGGGTGGAAGAAGAGCGAGCTGTCCACGCCGCGGCAGGCAGCCAGCAGCTGCCAGTCCCACAGGTCCGCGTTCGGTCCGGGAAGGCGGGAGAAATCTGCCATTACGTGACCCCTTGTAGCCGTTCTGAGCGGATACGGTGCCAACGACCGTACATCTCCGGTCTAAGGAGATGAAAATATGACTCATTGCGAATCTAGCCTCAGACACCACGAAACGGGAAGAAAAGAGGCCAAATGGGGCATAGTTGTGATGAAAAGTTGAGGGTCTGTCGTCCATGTCTGCTCTGTATCGAGGCCCTCACGTAGAGTGCCGAAGACGGCACGATGCCCCGTAACTCTTTCGAGTGACCGTCGTTGAGAGTGCGGAGGCGGTTGAAAACACAAGCGCTCGGGCAGGCGTCCGAGGCGGTCGACCGCACAGGTGACGATTCCGTACCAGCCTGGAGGCTCAAGGTGACGCGCATCAGCTGCGGAGGGCGGCCATGACATCCGTCCTCGTCTGCGACGACTCCCCGCTTGCCCGAGAAGCGCTCCGCCGCGCGGTGGCGACCGTGCCCGGCGTCGAGCGCGTGACGACGGCGGCCAACGGCGAGGAAGTCCTCCGCCGCTGGGGCGCCGACCGCTCCGACCTCATCCTGATGGACGTGCGCATGCCCGGCCTGGGCGGCGTGGAGACCGTGCGCCGTCTGCTGTCGGCCGACCCCGGCGCACGCATCATCATGCTCACCGTCGCCGAGGACCTCGACGGCGTGGCCCTCGCGGTCGCCGCCGGCGCCCGGGGCTACCTGCACAAGGACGCCTCGCGCGCGGAGCTGCGGGCCACGGTGACCCAGGCCCTGGCGGATCCGACCTGGCGGCTGGCCCCGCGCCGGCTCCGCTCGGCCGAGATGGGTGCCGCGCCCACGCTCACCGCGCGTGAGATCCAGGTTCTGGAAGGCATGAGCCACGGCCGCTCCAACGCGGAGATCGGGCGCGAGCTGTTCCTCTCCGAGGACACCGTCAAGACCCATGCGCGGCGCCTGTTCAAGAAGCTCGGCGCCTCCGACCGGGCCCACGCCGTGGCGCTCGGCTTCCGCTGGGGACTGGTCCGGTAGGCAGTGCCCAGCCCTGCGGGGCAGGCGGGGCCGGCCGCCACCGGTGCACCACTTCCGGAACCGTACGCATATCCACCTCCCCTGGCCGCAGCCGGGCGCCCTGCCGGCGTCGGAATCGCCCGGGGAAGGGGACACGGCACGCTGCCCGGGATGTCCGGGCGGACTGCCGGCTTCCGGGTGTCCGGGCCGTGCGGCGACTTCCGGGGCCCCGGGCCGTATGCCGCCATCGGCGCGTCCCGGCCGTGCGCCGAACCGAACCCCGCCACGACGACGCACTCGTCCTGGACGCACTCGCGGAGCCACGCCGGGCCCCGGGTCCGGAAGGCCGTGCCTCGGCCGACCGTGAGGCCGGACGAGGGCTTCCGGGGGGCGTCTCGGCCTGCCCCGGGTATGCACGGGGACGCGCGCGTGCGTGCTTCCGCGGGACTCTCGGCCGCAGGGCGTACTGCCGCGCCCCGGCCGCCTGCGGACCCGGACCCGGGTGCCCTGCGGCGGCACCCCGGGCTTCGGCGTCGTACCGTCGCCTCCTGGTCCGCCCGTCGGGGCGGTACTCGGACGTGGCGCGGTGAAACGCCTTGGCGGGTGTTCGGGTTGCCCGTGGAAGCGGCCGTGACGCGCCGCCGACGGGTGGACCCGGTCACACCCGAGGAGGCGTACGGCAGGCCGCCGGCCGGGTGGGGGTCGTACGCGGGAACGGAGATCCACTCCGTGAACACCCGTGGTCGGAACCGCTGGACGAGGATCGCGGCACACGCGGTCGGGTTGTGCGCGCCCTGGGCGTCACGACTCCGTCGGACGCCTCGGCGGGCGCTGCGCAAGGAGGCCCGCCGGACGCGCGATGCTCGTTTCGGCGCGGATGCCGCATCCTTGAGATGTGGAGTCTCTCGGGGACGAGTCGGTCGAGCGGAAGGGGAGGGCGCAGGGAATGACTGCCGGCGCGCCTGCTCATAACGCTTCGGTGCACAACCACGAGCACGATGCGACGGACCGGACGGCCGCAAGGCACCATGGACCGATGCGCGACGACGAGGCGGGCACGGCCCACGGGGCGATCGGTGCACTCGTGCATCGCGCCGTCGACGGGGACGAGCAGGCCACGCACGATCTGCTCGCGCACGTGCACCCGTTGGCGCTGCGCTACTGCCGCACCCGGCTGTCCCGGCTGCCCGGCGACGCGCGCCACTTCGTCGAGGACCTGGCCCAGGAGGTCTGTGTCGCGGTCCTGCTCGCGCTGCCCCGCTATCGCGACACCGGCCGCCCCTTCGAGGCGTTCGTCTTCGCCATCGCCTCGCACAAGGTCGCCGACCTCCAGCGCGCCGCGATGCGCCACCCGGGCTCCACGGCCGTCCCCTCGGACGAGATGCCGGAACGCCCCGACGACTCCCTCGGCCCCGAGGAGCGCGCCCTGCTCAGCAGTGACGCCGAGTGGGCGAAGAAGCTGCTGGCCAACCTCCCCGAGAACCAGCGCGAGCTGCTCCTGCTGCGCATCGCCGTGGGCTTGACCGCGGAGGAGACGGGGCAGATGTTGGGAATGTCACCCGGCGCCGTCCGGGTCGCCCAGCACAGGGCGCTGAGCCGCCTCCGCGCGCTCGCCGAGCAGTAATCCCCTGGCGCGCAGCACCCCGCGCTCCCTCGCTGAACAGGTGCGCCGCCGTTTCCGTACGAACATACGAAGCCTGAAGCGACCCCGTACCGTGGAATTTGCTAGCGATGCTTCCCGTTAGCATGGACATCCGCACCGATCAAGGCCATTTGGGGAAGGTGTCATGACTGCCAACGTCGACGGAGTGCCCGGAAAATTCGCGACACTCGGGCTGACCTACGACGACGTGCTGCTGCTGCCGGGCCCGTCGGACATGGCACCCGACGAGATCGACACCGCCTCGTACGTCTCCAAGAACGTGCGGGTCAACATCCCGCTGCTGTCCGCCGCCATGGACAAGGTGACCGAGTCCCGCATGGCGATCGCGATGGCCCGCCAGGGCGGCGTCGGCGTGCTGCACCGCAACCTCTCCATCGAGGACCAGGCCAACCAGGTCGACCTGGTGAAGCGCTCCGAGTCCGGGATGGTCACCGACCCCATCACCATCCACCCGGACGCCACTCTCGCCGAGGCCGACGCGCTGTGCGCCCGGTTCCGCATCAGTGGTGTCCCGGTGACCGACGGCGACAAGAAGCTCCTCGGCATCGTCACCAACCGTGACATGGCCTTCGAGAGCGACCGCAGCCGCCGCGTGCACGAGGTCATGACCCCGATGCCGCTGGTCACCGGCAAGGTCGGCATCTCCGGCCCGGAGGCCATGGAGCTGCTGCGCAAGCACAAGATCGAGAAGCTGCCGCTGGTCGACGACGGGGGCGTCCTCAAGGGCCTGATCACCGTCAAGGACTTCGTCAAGGCGGAGCAGTACCCGAACGCGGCCAAGGACGCCGAGGGCCGTCTGCTGGTCGGCGCGGCGGTCGGTGTGGCCGGTGACGCCTTCGAGCGTGCCCAGGCCCTGATCGAGGCCGGTGTCGACTTCATCGTCGTGGACACCGCGCACGGCCACTCCCGGCTGGTCGGCGACATGATCGCCAAGATCAAGTCGAACTCCTCCGGCGTCGACGTCATCGGCGGCAACGTCGCCACGCGCGACGGCGCCCAGGCCCTGGTCGACGCGGGCGCCGACGGCATCAAGGTCGGTGTCGGACCGGGCTCCATCTGCACCACGCGCGTGGTCGCCGGCGTCGGCGTCCCGCAGGTCACCGCGATCTACGAGGCCGCGCTCGCCGCCAAGGACGCCGGTGTCCCGGTCATCGGCGACGGCGGTCTGCAGTACTCCGGCGACATCGCCAAGGCCCTGGTCGCGGGCGCCGACACGGTGATGCTCGGATCGCTGCTCGCGGGCTGCGAGGAGTCCCCGGGCGAGCTGCTGTTCATCAACGGCAAGCAGTTCAAGTCGTACCGCGGCATGGGTTCGCTCGGCGCCATGCAGACCCGCGGCGACCGCAGGTCGTTCTCCAAGGACCGCTACTTCCAGGAGGGCGTCGCCTCCGACGAGCAGCTGATCCCCGAGGGCATCGAGGGCCAGGTGCCCTACCGCGGCCCGCTGTCCTCCGTCGTCCACCAGCTGGTCGGGGGCCTGCGCCAGTCGATGTTCTACGTCGGCGGCAGGACCGTGCCCGACCTGCAGGCGAACGGCCGGTTCGTGCGGATCACCTCGGCGGGCCTGAAGGAGAGCCACCCGCACGACATCCAGATGACGGTCGAGGCGCCGAACTACAGCAGCAAGAAGTGACGAGCGGAAAGTGACGCCCACGCGCGCGTGAAGCTCACCGGCGGCGGCCCCGGAGCATCCGGGGCCGCCGTTGCCGCACCCGTCGGCGATACTGGAAGGCGCTGAAACGCATCAGGGAAAGGCCACAGACGTGACTGAGATCGAGATCGGGCGCGGCAAGCGCGGCCGCCGGGCGTACGCCTTCGACGACATCGCCGTCGTCCCCAGCCGCCGTACGCGGGACCCGAAGGAGGTCTCGATCGCCTGGCAGATCGACGCCTACCGCTTCGAGCTGCCCTTCCTGGCCGCTCCCATGGACTCCGTCGTCTCCCCGGCCACCGCGATCCGCATCGGCGAGCTGGGCGGCCTCGGTGTGCTCAACCTGGAGGGCCTGTGGACGCGGCACGAGGACCCGCAGCCGCTGCTTGACGAGATCGCCGGGCTGCCCGCCGAGCAGGCGACCCGCCGCCTTCAGGAGATCTACGCGGCGCCCATCAAGGAGGAGCTGATCGGCGCGCGCATCAAGGAGGTGCGCGACTCGGGCGTGGTCACCGCGGCCGCGCTCTCCCCGCAGCGCACCGCCCAGTTCTCCAAGGCGGTCGTGGACGCGGGCGTGGACATCTTCGTCATCCGCGGTACGACGGTCTCGGCGGAGCACGTCTCCCACTCGAGCGAGCCGCTGAACCTGAAGCAGTTCATCTACGAGCTGGACGTCCCGGTGATCGTCGGTGGCTGCGCCACCTACACCGCCGCCCTGCACCTGATGCGCACCGGCGCGGCCGGCGTCCTGGTCGGCTTCGGCGGCGGAGCCGCCCACACCACGCGCAACGTACTGGGCATCCAGGTCCCGATGGCCACCGCCGTCGCCGACGTGGCCGCGGCCCGCCGCGACTACATGGACGAGTCCGGCGGCCGGTACGTGCACGTGATCGCGGACGGCGGTGTCGGCTGGTCCGGCGACCTGCCCAAGGCGATCGCCTGCGGCGCCGACGCGGTGATGATGGGCTCCCCGCTGGCCCGCGGCACGGATGCGCCCGGCAAGGGCCACCACTGGGGCATGGAGGCGGTCAACGAGGAGCTGCCCCGCGGCAAGAAGGTCGACCTGGGCACGGTCGGCACGATCGAGGAGATCCTCACCGGCCCGTCCCACACCCCCGACGGCTCGATGAACTTCTTCGGCGCCCTGCGCCGTGCGATGGCCACCACCGGCTACAGCGAGCTGAAGGAGTTCCAGCGGGTCGAGGTGACGGTCGCGGACAGCCAGCACCGCCGCTGACCCGTCGTCGTACGCGAAGGGCCCGTCCACCGCACCGGTGGACGGGCCCTTCGCGTTGCGTGCGAGCGTTACGCGGCGGCCTTCTTGGTGCCCGAGAACGCGGCGAAGCCGGCGATGGCGAAGAAGAGGAAGGTCAGCGGATCGGCCTCCTCCTTCCAGGCCTTCTGCACCACGTCGAAGTGGTCGAAGAAGATCTGGGAGAAGCTCAGGCCGGTCTGCTTGGCACCGATCATGGCCTCGCCCACCAGCTGGCCGAAGTACACGGAGGCCAGGGCCAGGACGACGGCGACGATGGGCAGGACCGGGTTACGGCCGCCCGCCTTGCCGGCCGCGAGGCCGATGACGAACCCGACGCCGACGGCCGCGTAGCCGATCTCGTGCTTGGTGGCGCCGATGACGACGCCGTAGAGCGCGGCGGCGGCCACCGCGGCGACGACCGCTGCGGCGAGACCCAGCACGAGGTTGTTCCGGCCCGGCGCGGGCGGTGCCGGCGGCGCGAAGGCACCCGGCTGCGGCGGGTACGGCGCTCCCGGGGCGGGGGCCGGGGCCTGCTCGGCGTACGGGTTGCCGGTCACCGGACCGGACTGCGGCGGCTGAGGCGGTGGTGCTGACTGGCTCATGACAGGAATCCCCCCGAGATGGAGCACGGCTGAAGAACGGGAACAGAGGACGCTCGCGCATCTGTGTGCGGCGAGTCCGGGGGAGACTAACAGCCGGGGACGACAACGCCCCCGGCTGTTTTCCGTTCGTGACCGGGCTCAGAGCCGGTGCGCCGCCCCCGTGGGTGTGGCCCCGCGCGTGTCCAGCAGCAGCTGGGCCTTCACCGACAGCCCCTGCAGGTCGTACGTCCGGTGGTGCTGCAGCAGGATGGTCAGGTCGGCCTCGGCGGCGGCCTCGTAGAGCGCATCCGCGCGCGGGACCGGGCGGTCCAGGACGTTCCAGGAGGCCACGTAGGGGTCGTGGTAGCTCACGGAGGCGCCCAGCTCCATCAGCCGGACCGCGATCTCCTGGGCCGGGGTGCCCTGCTGGTCGGCGAGGTCGGGCTTGTAGGTGACGCCGAGCAGCAGCACGCGCGCGGCACGGGCGGACTTGCCGTGCTCGTTGAGGAGGGTGGCGGCGCGCTGGACGACGTACCGCGGCATCCGGCTGTTGACCTGCTGGGCCAGCTCCACCATGCGCAGCGTGCGGGTGGCGTGGCCGGTGAGGTCCTGTGCGACTCCGTGGCCGCCGACGCCGGGGCCGGGCCGGAAGGTGTGGAAGCCGAACGGCTTGGTCTCCGCGCAGCGGATCACGTCCCACAGGTCGACACCCAGCTCGTGGCAGAGCACGGCCATCTCGTTGACCAGTGCGATGTTGACGTGCCGGAAATTGGTCTCCAGCAGCTGCACCGTCTCGGCCTCGCGCAGCCCACGCGCGCGTACCACCTTGTCGGTGAGCCGGCCGTAGAAGGCGGCGGCCGACTCGGTGCACGCGGGGGTGAGGCCGCCGATGACCTTGGGGGTGTTGGCGGGGGTGTGCTCGCGGTTGCCGGGGTCGACCCGGCTGGGGGAGTAGGCGAGGTGGAAGTCGCGCCCGGCGCGGAGCCCGGAGCCCTTCTCCAGCAGGGGCCGCAGGAACTGCTCCGTCGTTCCGGGGAGCACGGGCGACTCCAGGATGACCGTGGTGTGCGGGCGGAGCCGTTCGGCGAGTGTGCGGGCGGCCGCCTCCACCTGGCCGAGGTCGAGCCCCCCGTCGGCGCCGCGCGGGGTCGACGCGCAGATCACCGCGGTGCGCACCCGGCCGAGCTGGGCCGGGTCGGTGCCGGGCCGGAACCCCGCCGCGTGCATCCGGCGCAGCTCGGCGGGGCTGAGCGAGCCCGCCTCGGGGCCGGTCGCGTAGCCGATGGTGGCGATGCCTGCGGCGACGGCGGCCTGGGCGAGCGGCAAACCGTAGGGGCCGAGTCCGATGACGGCGAGGTCTGAGGGCATGCGTGGGCCGTCCTTCCCAGTAGCCGAAGCGGAACAGGTACGCAACCGCTGCCGACAGGATGAGCGAGTGCTCTGTCAGACTAGGTACATATATGACCGTTATGTCTGATTGTGTCCGTGTGTCTTCCAGGGTTGTGCGCAAGTTGTCCACAGGTTGGGAGTCCGTGGTGGCTGAAGTGGGGCAACCCGGTCAGAATTTGGGCATGAGGAGGGGATGAACCGGGCTTCGCCCACCGGGTGCGGCCGACGCGAGCGAGTGTGCGACAGCGGGAGGCAGCGGTGAGGACAGCGACTCTGGGGCCGGCGCAGCGCGCCGAGGCACTGGCGGCGATGGCGGAGCGCGAGCTGGACATCCTGGTGATAGGCAGCGGAGTCGTGGGCGCGGGGACCGCGCTGGACGCCGTCACGCGCGGCCTGTCCACCGGACTGGTCGAGGCCCGCGACTGGGCGTCCGGGACCTCCAGCCGGTCCAGCAAACTGATCCACGGCGGACTGCGCTATCTGGAGATGCTCGACTTCGCGCTCGTCCGCGAGGCCCTGAAGGAGCGCGGGCTGCTCCTGGAGCGGCTCGCCCCGCACCTGGTCAAGCCGGTGCCGTTCCTGTATCCGCTGCAGCACAAGGGCTGGGAGCGGCTGTACGCGGGCTCGGGCGTGGCCTTGTACGACGCGATGTCCATGGCCCGCGGCCACGGCCGGGGCCTGCCCCTGCACCGCCATCTGTCACACCGTCACGCGCTGCGCGTCGCGCCCTGCCTGAAGAAGGACGCCCTGGTCGGCGCCCTGCAGTACTACGACGCCCAGATGGACGACGCCCGCTTCGTGGCCACTTTGGTGCGCACGGCGGCGTCCTACGGCGCGAAGGCGGCCAACCGCGCGCGCGTGACCGGGTTCCTCCGCGAGGGCGAGCGGGTCGTCGGCGCCCGGGTGCAGGACGTGGAGGGCGGCGGGGAGTACGAGATCCGCGCCAAGCAGATCGTCAACGCGACCGGCGTGTGGACCGACGACACCCAGGCCATGGTGGGCGAGCGCGGCCAGTTCCACGTCCGCGCCTCCAAGGGCATCCACCTGGTCGTGCCCAAGGACCGCATCCACTCCACCACCGGCCTGATCCTGCGCACCGAGAAGTCCGTCCTCTTCGTCATCCCCTGGGGCCGGCACTGGATCATCGGCACCACCGACACCGACTGGGACCTCGACAAGGCCCACCCGGCCGCGTCCAGCGCCGACATCGACTACCTGCTGGAACACGTCAACTCGGTGCTCGCGGTGCCGCTCGGCCGCGACGACGTACAGGGCGTGTACGCCGGTCTGCGCCCGCTGCTCGCCGGGGAGTCCGACGCCACCAGCAAGCTGTCCCGCGAGCACACGGTCGCCCATCCGGTGCCGGGGCTCGTGGTCGTGGCGGGCGGCAAGTACACCACCTACCGGGTGATGGCGAAGGACGCGGTCGACGAGGCCGTGCACGGCCTGGACATGCGGGTCGCCGAGTGCGTGACCGAGGAGACCCCGCTGCTGGGTGCGGAGGGGTACCAGGCGCTGTGGAACGCCCGCGCACGCACAGCGGCCCGCACCGGACTGCACGTGGCCCGCGTGGAGCACCTGCTGAACCGGTACGGCTCACTGGCCGAGGAGGTCCTGGACCTGATCGCCGCCGACTCAACCCTGGGCGAGCCCCTGGCCGCCGCCGACGACTATCTGCGCGCCGAGGTGGTGTACGCCGCCTCGCACGAGGGCGCCCGGCACCTGGACGACGTCCTCACCCGCCGCACCCGCATCTCCATCGAGACCTTCGACCGGGGCACCCGCAGCGCCCGTGAGGCGGCCGAGCTGATGGCACCGGTCCTCGGCTGGGACAAGGGCCAGATCGAGCGCGAGGTCGAGCACTACGAGAAGCGGGTGGAGGCCGAGCGGGAGTCCCAGCTCCAGCCCGACGACCAGACGGCGGACGCGGCGAGGCTGGGAGCCCCGGACATCGTGCCGCTCGGCTGAGGAGGCGCGCCCGGCCCTTCCGTTCCCGTGCGGGCGGCACGGTGCTCCGCCCTGACGGAGGCGAACGGCGGAGCCGGAGATTCCGCGAACGCCGGGCCGCTGTGGCCGACGGCAGCCGAACGGCCGTCACCCCCGCGAGCGGAACGCGCACTTCGCCCGGCTTCCGGCGTGTTGGCCCGCCTGGGCGAAGGGGCCCCTGGGCGTGGAGCACTTGTCGAGTGAGAGACAATGGAGGCTCTGTCAGGGCGGGTTGTATGAGGGGACGCATGTCGGAGGCGGAGCGGGCGGGTGCATCTCGTCAGGAGACTCGTCAGGACAAGAGCGAGCGTCGTCTCCTCGCCGGGCGGTACCGGCTGGGAGACGTGCTGGGCCGGGGCGGTATGGGCACGGTCTGGCGCGCCGAGGACGAGACCCTGGGCCGGACGGTCGCCGTCAAGGAACTGCGGTTCCCGTCGAACATCGACGAGGAGGAGAAGCGGCGCCTGATCACGCGCACCCTGCGCGAGGCCAAGGCGATCGCCCGGATCCGCAACAACAGCGCGGTGACGGTCTACGACGTGGTCGACGAGGACGACCGGCCGTGGATCGTCATGGAGTTGGTGGAGGGCAAGTCCCTCGCCGAGGTCATCCGCGAGGACGGCCTGCTGGAGCCCAAGCGCGCCGCCGAGGTGGGCCTCGCCATCCTCGACGTGCTGCGTTCCGCGCACCGCGAGGGCATCCTGCACCGGGACGTCAAGCCGTCCAACGTACTCATCGCCGAGGACGGCCGGGTCGTCCTCACCGACTTCGGCATCGCGCAGGTCGAGGGCGACCCGTCCATCACCTCCACCGGCATGCTCGTCGGTGCCCCCTCCTACATCTCCCCGGAGCGCGCCCGCGGTCACAAGCCGGGCCCGGCGGCCGACCTCTGGTCGCTCGGCGGGCTGCTGTACGCGGCGGTCGAGGGCGTTCCCCCGTACGACAAGGGTTCGGCGATCGCCACGCTGACCGCGGTGATGACCGAGCCCCTGGAGGAGCCCAAGAACGCGGGCCCGCTCAGGGACGTCCTCTACGGCCTGCTCGCCAAGGACCCGGCCAAGCGGCTCGACGACGCCGGCGCCCGGGCGATGCTCAACAAGGTGATCCACGCGCCCGAGCCGGAACCCCTGGACGCCACCCGGGTGGTTCCGCTGCCGGCCCAGCCCGGCCCGTCCGAGGACGAGCGGGGCGGGGGCAAGCGGGGCGAGGAGGCCGCGGAGAAGCTGCGCGGCGCGCTGCGGTCGGTCCGCAAGGCGGCCGGGGCGGCGGCCGGTGCCGCGGCGTCGGCGCGGACGAAGAACGGCGACTCGGCCGCTGCGGGCGCCGGTGCAACGGCGGGCCCGGGCGGTGCCACGGCCGGCGGGGCGCGTCCGGCGTCCGCCGGCGGAGCGTGGCCCGGGCCCGGTGCCGGATCCAGTGGCCGGCAGGGCGGCCCGTCCTCGGCTGCCGCCGGTGTACCGAACTCCAGCGCGAACAAGCCGAGTTCGGGCTGGCCCGTGATGCCGCCGCCGGATCTGGACCTGCCGCCGCGGCCGGTGCCGAGGGCACCGCTGACCGACGTCGTGCCCAAGCGCACGCTGGTGATCATCGCCGTAGTGGTCGTCCTCGCGGTGCTCGGCACCGTCCTGGCCTTCGCCCTGAACGACGACGACAAGGGCGGCAAGAGCAGCGGCGCCGGGGCGGCGGCGAGCGCCGCTGCCTCCACCAAGCAGGACAAGAGCGGCAGGAACACGGACCGCGGGGCAGGGACGGGCGGGGCGGGCCCGTCGTCGGCCGGCACCGGTGCGTCCGGCCGCGCGGTCGACGCGAGCGCGTCCGCCGACGCCTCCGGCGCGTCCGGCGCGTCCGGTGCGAAGGGCGGCGGGAGCGCGCCGGCGGTGTCGACCCGCAAGAGCGGCCAGGGCTACTCGATCGGCCTGCCCAAGGGATGGTCGTACACGTCCACCGACCGCGCGGGTGACCGCTACACCGGTCCGGACGGCCAGAAACTGCTCATCGGGTGGACAAGTGAGCCCAAGTCCGACCCGGTGGCGGACTGGAAGAACCAGGAAGGTGCCATGGTGCGGTCCCAGTACCACAGGATCCGCATCGAAAAGGCGGACTACCACGACTGGAACACGGCCGACTGGGAGTTCACCTATGTCGAGGACGGCACCGAGTACCGCAGCATCGACCGAGGGTTCGTGGTCAACGGCCGTCTCGGCTACGGGCTGATGTACACGGCGAAGGCCGCGAACTGGGACAGCGCGCTGCGCAAGGACACCTGGAAGACGCTGACGGCGTCCTTCGAACCCAAGTCGTAGCCAGGCCGTGGACATCGGGCGCGGGTTTGCGGCGTGAGAATCCGTCATCCACTCCGTGCGGGTTGCCTCCGGCACGTATCGTGAATGGTTGCGGACCGTACGCACCCGGGTGTGTGCCAAACGGGTCGTGAGGCGAACGGATATGACCAGCCGGGCGGCCGGGGGAGGCGCAGTGGAGGACTACGCGGGTCGGGTGCTCGCCGACCGCTACCGCCTGCCTTTGCCGCCCTCCGACGCGTACGAACTCACCGAGACCCGCGCCTTCGACACCTACAGCGGCCAGGAAGTGCTCGTCCGGCAGGTGCCGTTGCCGGAGGTCGTCGAGGCCGAGGTGCTCGACGCGGAGGGACTGCCCGAAGGCTTCACCGCGAGGGAGCGGGGGGCCGGGGCCCGGCGGACGGCGGACGCCCGTACCGCCACCCGGCGGCCCGCCGACCCGGCCGTACGGCGCGCCGTCGAGGCCGTGCAGGCGGCGGCCCGCATCCCCGACCATCCGCGCCTCGACCAGGTCTTCGACGTGTTCGCCGAGGGCGGCTCGCTGTGGATCGTCAGCGAGTTGGTGGCCGCGCGCCCGCTGGCCGCGCTGCTCGCCGAGCAGCCGCTGTCGCCGTACCGGGCGGCCGAGGTCGCCTCCGACGTGCTCATGGCGCTGCGGGTGCTGCACGGACATGGCTGGGTGCACCGCAACATCACCGCTCGCACGGTGCTGGTCTGCGACGACGGCCGCGTGATGCTGACCGGCCTCGCCGTCGGTGCCGCGGAGGAGGCGTTGTGCGGGTACGACCCGGTGCCGGCCCAGGACGGCACGCCGGAGGGAGCCCCGGGCGCGGCGGGAGCCGGCTCCGGTGCGGGGTTTGAGGTGCCTCCGCTCGCCGGGCAGCAGGGCGCCGGCTCCGGTTTTGGCGGCGCACCCGGTGGCGGGGCTGCCGGAGCGGGACCGATTCCTTCCGCGGACGTCGATCCCGAGGCCGCACGCCGGGCCGCCATCCAGGCACGCGCGGCCGGAGGGCTGCCGGGGCCGGGGGCGAACGGGGTGCGCGGCGGTACGGGGGTGCCTGGCGGTACCAGGGGCCCCGGGGGCACCGGGGCGCCAGGCGTTCCTGGGATGCGCGGCGGTGCCGCGGTCCCTGGTGGTACGGGGGGCTCTGGCGGACTTGAGATGGCCGGCGGTACTGGGACGCCGAGCGGCACCGGGGACCCCGGGGTGCCCGGCCCTGCGGGGCAGCGGTCGCTGGAAAGCGGCGCGGACATCCGTGCCGCCCGCGCCGGTGCCATCGCCGCATACCGCGCGGGCGCGCGTGCCGCGGCCCGGGTGCAGGAGGCCCGGCAGAGCGGGCACGCCGCCCTGCCCGGGGCCCGGCCGCCCGCCGAGGGCGGCACCGGTGCCACCCGGACCGACGGCACGGAGCTGTCGCCGTACCCCGGCCGCATCGCCGACCCCTACGGAGCACAGGGCGAACCCTGGCCCGGCGCCGCACCCCGCCCCGGTGCAGCCGACAGCTCCCGGGATCCGGGCGGTGGTTCGCAGCGGCCCGGTAGCGCCGGTGGCCCCCCGGGCCCGGGCGGCGGCTCGCAGTCGGCCGGGGCCGCCTCGGCGGGGCAGCGGTCCGGGTATCCGGCCGTACCCGGACAGGTATCCGATCCGGAGTACTGGACCGGCGCCACCCCCGGCCGTCAGGTCGGGGACCCGCCGTCCCCGGGTACCGGCCCGGGGCACCAGCTGCTTCCCCAGCAGGCCCAGCCCCGCCCCCGTTGGGACGACACCGGGACGGCCGTGACCGGTGCCCGGCGCGGAGCCGGTACCGCGTTGGCGGCCGAGCGGGCGCGGCAGGTGCGGATGACCGTCGTGGGGCCGGTGACCGAGCGGTGGGCGCCGGAGCAGGCCGGTCCCGTGCACGAGAACTGGCAGCTGGCGGCGCCGATCGGGCCGGCGACCGATCTGTGGGCGCTGGGCGCGCTGTTGTTCCGGGCCGTGCAGGGACACGCGCCGTACCCGGAGGAGTCGACGGCCGAGCTGGTGCAGCTGGTGTGCGCCGAGCCGCCCGCCTTCGCCGAGGAGTGCGGTCCGCTGCGGCCGGTCGTGGAGTCGCTGCTGCGCCAGGACCCCACCGAGCGGCTGGACTTCGAGGAGCTGAACGGCTGGCTGCGCTCCCTGGTGCGCTCCGCACCCGAGCCGGACGCCGGCACCCATGTCGTACCCGTGCCGTCCGCCGATCCGAGCCGGCTGCCGATCGTGCGGCGCCGCGGCGAGCTGGTGCGCATGCGACGACGCCGCGCCGGACTGCCCGAGGGCCATCCGCACGGCCGGCACAAGCGAGCCGGCGCCCGGGGGCAGGAGCGTTCCCCGCGCAGCCTCGGCCGGACGCTGCTCCTGCTCATCCTGCTCCTGCTGGCCGGCGCGATCGCCTACGCCGTGCTGTTCATGCCCGGACAGGGGAAGAACGGGGCCGCGGGCAGCGACCGCACCGGGACCGCGGGGGAGGCGAGTCCCGTGCCGTCGCACACCGGGCAGCAGCCCCCCTCCGGGCAGAGCACGCCGAAGAACACCGCGCCCGCCACCGAGACCCAGACCGGCGGCGACACGTCCGTCGCCGACGGCTTCACCCTGCGCAAGGACCCCGACGGCTTCCAGGTGGCCGTCGCCAAGGGCTGGGACCGCACCCCGAAGAACGGCAGCGGCCAGGTGGTGTACGCACACGGGAACTTCGAGCTGATCGTCGTCCCCGGACGGGACAGCGCCGCCACGTACGGCAGTGACCCGATGCGCTACCAGCGGGACAAGGAGAGCGAGCTCCAGCCGTACCGCGACTCCAGCTGGGCCACGGCGACCGGGCTGCGCACCATCGAGGTCGGCGGACGGACCATGGCCGAGGGGCAGTTCACCTGGACCGACGGGCAGGGGCGCGACCTGTTCGTGCGCAACATGGCGATCCTGCTGAACGGCCGCTATCACCTCGTCCAGGTCCGTGGTCCGGAGGCCGAGCGGGACGAGGTGACACGGCTGTACGAGCAGGCTGTGGCGACGTACCGCTACACGCGTTGAGCACGCCGTATACCGGTTGACCGATCCGGGCCGTTCGCCCCCGCGACAACCGTCACAGTGCTGTCACCTTGGCACCCCGCTGGTTCCCAGTCGGCAGGCCGGTCCTTAACCTGACCCTGTCAAGAGCATTGCGGGGCAACGTGAATCAGATGCAGGGCCTGCTCATAGCGGGCCGCTACCGGCTCGCCGATTCCATCGGCAGCGGCGGCATGGGCCGGGTGTGGCGTGCCCACGACGAGGTACTGAACCGGACGGTTGCCGTCAAGGAGTTGACCGCCGCGCTCTACGTCTCCGACAGCGACCGGGCCGTTCTGCTCGCCCGCACCCGGGCCGAGGCCCGCGCCGCCGCGCGCATCAACCACTCCGCGGTCGTCACCGTGCACGACGTCCTCGAACACGACGGCCGCCCATGGATCGTCATGGAGCTGGTCGAGGGCAACTCGCTGGCCGACGCGGTCAAGGAACAGGGGCGCGTCGAGCCGCGGGAGGCCGCGCGGATCGGCCTGTGGGTGCTGCGGGCGCTGCGCGCCGCGCACTCCGCCGGGGTACTGCACCGGGACGTCAAGCCCGGCAACGTCCTCCTCGGCCGCGAGGGCAGGGTCCTGCTCACCGACTTCGGCATCGCCCAGATCGAGGGCGACTCCACCATCACCCGCACCGGAGAGGTCGTCGGCTCCGTCGACTACCTCGCGCCCGAACGGGTGCGCGGCCACGACCCGGGCCCGGCCTCGGACCTGTGGGCGCTCGGCGCCACGCTGTACACGGCGGTCGAGGGCCGGTCCCCGTTCCGCCGAACCTCACCGCTGAGCACCATGCAGGCGGTCGTCGAGGAGGACGCCGACGAGACGCGCCACGCCGGTGCGCTCGGCCCCGTCATAGCCGCCCTGCTGCGCAAGGAGCCGGACCGGCGGCCGAGCGCGGAGGAGACGGAGCAGATGCTCGCCGAGGCGGCCGAGGGCCGCCGCCCGCACGCGGCCCAGGCGTTCGTCCCGACGCAGGGCTCGGGTGTGCACACCGGGGGGACGGGCAGCCGGGCCGCATCGGGTTACGGCCCCACCGGCCCCACCTCCGGTTACGGCCCCACCTCCGGTTATGGTCCCACGGGGCCCACCTCCGGTTACGGCCCCACCGCCCCGGTGCCCGGATACGAGTCCGCGGGGACCGCCTCCGCCTACGGCCCCGGAACGCCCGGGGCCCCGGGCCGCTCCATGACCGGTCCGACGGCCGTGGCGCCCACGCCGCAGGGCCCGGCACCGGTACGGCCCAGGCGCCGGCTGCGCACCCTCGCCCTCGTGGTCGCCGTCGCGGCCGTGCTCGGCGGCGGCGCGGCGGTCGCGTTCCAGGAGTGGGGCGCCATGGAGAGCGACACCAGGATCAGCGGCGGTGCGGACCCGGCCACGACGGCACCCTCTGCGAGTGCCGACGCCACGCCTGGCTCCGACGGCGCGGCTCCCACCAACTGGGAGCGGCGCAACGATCCGGTGGGCTTCAGCATCTCCCTGCCCAAGGGGTGGAAGCGGACCGTCTCCATCGACCAGGACGGCCTCCGGCAGGTCGACTACTCGCCCGACAAGGGCAAGCACCTCGTGCGGGTCGCCGTCGACACCGCGCCGGACTTCCGCACCGCGTACGAGCACATGACCAACCTGAACCAGCGGGTCTCCCGACGGCTACAGCGCTACAAGCAGCTGAGCCTCAAGGAGGAGCTCTTCCGCGACCAGCCGGGCGTCCGCTGGGAGTACACGTGGGACGCGCTGGCCAAGGACCCGCCGCACTACTTCCCGGGGCCCTACCACGCGATCGACGTCGCGTACATGGAGAGCAACGGCACCGAGTACGCCATCTACGCGGCCTCGCCGGCCGACGACTGGGCCACCACCAGAAAGCAGTTCGACTGGATCCTGCGGGGCTTCCAGGAGGGCTGACCCGAGCGGAACAGAGGGTTCCGCTGTCGCTGTGGCCGCTCTCATCGCCCCGGAGCGAGTGCGGGGGAGCGGCCGGGCCGCGAGGAAGTCCTGCCTCCGCTGCTGCATGATTCAAGCCACGCCCCTGGCCGGACGGCATACTTGGCCGATCGCCGTCCCGGAAGGCGTCCGTCCGATGCGGCATGATGGGGCGCATGGGGACCGAGGGGGACGTCTTCCGTGTGATCGCGGACCGTTACCGCCTGGAGGCACGCATCGGGCGTGGCGGCATGGGCGTCGTATGGCGGGCCGTCGACCAGGTGCTGGGACGGCGTGTCGCGGTCAAGGAACTCCTCCCGGACGACTCCCTGGCCGAGGACGACGCGCGGCGCCGCCGGGACCGTACCTTCCGCGAGGCGCGGGCGGTCGCCCAGTTGCGGCATCCGCACATCATCGTCGTGCACGACGTGGTGGAGCAGGACGAACGTCCCTACCTGGTCATGGAGTTGGTCGACGGCGGTTCGCTCGCCGACCGGATCTCGCGGCAGGGCCCGGTCGACGCCGCCGAGGCCGCACGGATCGGTATCGCCCTGCTCAGCGCGGTGCACACCGCGCACGAGGCGGGGGTGCTGCACCGGGACATCAAGCCCGCGAACGTCCTGATCGAGTCCGGCACCGGACGGGTCGTGCTGACGGACTTCGGGATCGCGCAGGTGGAGGGCGCCACCACGCTCACCGAGACCGGCTCCTTCGTCGGCTCGCCCGAATACACCGCGCCGGAGCGGATGTCGGGGCTGCGCACCGGGCCGGAGTCCGACCTGTGGTCGGTGGGCGCGCTGCTGTGCACGGTGCTCAGCGGCGAGTCGCCGTTCCGGCGCGACTCGCTCGGCGGCATCCTGCACGCCGTGGTCGCCGCCGAGATCCGGCCCCCCGCCGAGGCCGAGCCGCTGCTGCCGGTCGTACGGGGACTGCTGGAACGCGACCCCGACCGGCGGCTCGGCGCCGCCGCGGCCGAGCAGATGCTGCGGACGTTCCTGGAGACCGGCCGGACACCGGAGGCCCCGGGACCGCCCGGCACCCCGGCCGCCGGGCGCGGCCACCGGATCGGCGGGAGCCGGCCCCCGCGGCCCGGCGCGACGGGAAGCCGTACGCCGAGGGCCGACGCCACGGGGAGCGGCGCGCCGAGCTCAGGAGCCACGGGCGGCGGCCGTACGCCGCAGGCCGCCGGCCTCCACCCGCCCACCGAGCCTGCCGTTGCCCAGCAGGGACCGCAGCCGCCCACCGCGTCCGGGCCGGCGGCCGAACCCCCGCCCCGCACGTCCACGCGCGGGGTGCTGGTCGCGGCCCTGCTCGTCGCCGCGCTGGCCGGGGCCGGCGTGTCGGCGGCGGCGCTGCTGCTGCACCGGGACGGCGACAGGGGCGGCGGCAACCCCGGCGGTACGGTGACGTCCCCGGCGACCGGGTCCGGTACGCGCCCGACGTCGCCGCCGGCCTCGTCCCCGGCACCCGGCACCGCCGTGCCGGCCCCCACCGCGACACGCCCGACGCCGACCGGCCCCGCCTCGACCGACTCGCGCACCGCGCCCTCCGGATACCGCACCGCCCGGGACCCGGCCGGCTTCTCCCTCGCCGTACCGCAGGACTTCACCCGCAGTCCGCAGGGCGAGCGCGTCTTCTACCTCTCGCCCGGCCAGACCTTCCGCCTCGGTGTCAGGACGACCGGTCCGCAACCGGGCGGCCCCCGGGGCGCGATGGAACGGTCGGCCGCCAAGGGCCCCGCCACCAACCCCGGTTACCGCGACGGCCGGATCACCCCCACCACGCACAACGGACACCCCGCCGCGCTGTGGGAGTTCACCTGGGACGGCTTCAGCGCGGCGGAGGGTCCGCGCCACACCTACGACCTGTGCTGGGAGGAGGCCGGGCGGATGTACGACGTGTGGGTGTCGGCGCCGGTCGGCAAGGTGCGGGAGGCGCGGGAGTACTTCGACGTGGCGGTCGACACCTTCCGGGCGGGCTCCTGACCGGCCGCTCGGTCACGGGTGTGTGACCGGTTCGCGTTCCCTGTGGCTGCGGGCGCCGGTGGCGCGATATGGATGATTCATGAGCAGTGACGGGGGAGTCGGTCACGGCACCGACGACACGACGAGTTTTGTTCTGCAACCGCCGCAGCCGCCGCAACCGCAGTCACACATGCAGCCGCACACGCCGCCGCACCCCGTCCCGCCCCCGCGGCAGGAAGCCGGGGCCGGGCGGCTGATCGCCGGTCGGTACCGGCTGCTCGGCAAGCTGGGCCACGGCGGGATGGGGACGGTGTGGCGGGCCGAGGACGAGACGGTGGACCGGGAGGTCGCCGTCAAGGAGCCCCGCCTCCCGGGCGACCTTCCCGAACGGGAACGCGCCAACGCCTTCGAGCGCATGCGCCGCGAGGCCCGCGCTGCGGCCCGCCTCGACCACCCGGCGGTGGTGAACGTCCACGACGTCGCGGTCGTCGACGGCCGGCCCTGGATCGTGATGGAGCTGGTGCGCGGCCGCAGCCTCGGCGACGTGCTGCAGGAGGGGACGCTGGGCGCGCGCGAGGCGGCCCGGATCGGTCTTCAGGTGCTCGGCGCGCTGGAGGCGGCGCACGCGGCGGGCGTCCTGCACCGGGACGTCAAGCCCGACAACGTCCTGCTCGGCCGGCACGACCGGGTGGTGCTCACGGACTTCGGCATCGCGCAGATCGAGGGCGACTCACGGCTCACCGACACCGGCGGATTCGTCGGCTCGCCCGAGTACATCGCGCCGGAGCGGGTGCTGGGACAGCGGCCCGGCCCGGCGAGCGACCTGTGGTCCCTGGGCGTGCTGCTCTACACGGCCACCGAGGGCGTCTCGCCGTTCCGCCGCAGCAACACCCCGGCCACCCTGCAGTCGGTCCTCAACTCCACCCCGGCCGCGCCCGCGTCCGCCTCCGGCCCGCTGGCCGAGGTCATCGACGGGCTGCTGCGCAAGGACCCCGCGCACCGGCCGCCGGCCGACCGGGTCCGGACGCTGCTGGAGCAGGCGGTACGGCCCCCGGCCCCGCCTGCCCCGCAGGCGCCCCCCGCACCTCTGGCGCCGACGCAGCCCGGCCGGGCCGTGCCGCCCGCCGGCCGTTCCCGGCGCCTTCGCCGTACGGCGTGGCTGGCCGCGGGCGCGGTGCTGGTCGCGGCGGCGGTGGCGGCGTACCTGGTCCTCGCCGACCCCTTCGCGGGCCCGCTGCCCGACGGCTGGGCGAAGAAGCCGGAGGCGAAGCTCGGCGCCA
Organism: Streptomyces sp. NPDC053069; assembly: GCF_044546895.1. Lineage (NCBI taxonomy): Bacteria > Bacillati > Actinomycetota > Actinomycetes > Kitasatosporales > Streptomycetaceae > Streptomyces > Streptomyces sp. NPDC053069. The sequence continues at coordinate 52,480 of NZ_JBITZN010000002.1, forward strand.
CCGTCGCGGTGCCCGCCGGGTACCAGCCGATCCGGCCCGCCAAGGACGCCACCGACAGGAACTGGGTGACGTACGAGGACGCGAGCGGCAGTGTGTGGGTCGAGCTGCATCTGGCGCGGAGGGCGGACGACTCCCTGCACGAGATCAAGAACAGCGCGCGGTCCCAGATGTACGCCGACGACGAGAAGTTCCGGACCGAGGGCGACTACACCCTGAACATGCCCAAGGGCGCGCGCACCCAGCCGGACGACACGGCCACCTATCACGGCGGACAGGCCGCGAAGAACACCGTCGGCTACAAGACCGACGACAGCGACGGTCCGCGCCCGCGCGAGATCCAGATCTTCTACTACCGCACGGGCGCCGGAGACATGTACACGCTCACCGTCGGCTACCCCGGCCAGGGCGACTTCACGGCGCGCGGCCGGGAGGTGGCCAGGGCGGCGATCGCCAACCTGGACATCACGAAGTCCTGATCCCCGAGGCCTCGCGGTACCGGCCCGGTGTGATCCCGAACGCCCGGCTGAAGGCGTGCGAGAGGGCGTACGGGCTGCCGTACCCGGTCTCCCGTGCCACCGTCGCGAGCGGCGCGTCGGTGGCGCGCAGCCGGGTCGCCGCGAGGGTCAGCCGCCACCAGGTCAGATAGGCCATCGGCGGGCGGCCGACCAGGGTGGTGAAGCGGCGGGCGAGGGTGGCGCGGGAGACACCGGCCTCGGCGGCGAGGCGGTCGGTCGTCCAGGGGGCCGCCGGATCGGAGTGCAGGGCGCGCAGCGCGGCCGTCGTCACCGGGTCGCCCAGCACCGCCGGCCACGCGCCCGTCTCCGCCCGGGCCATCCAGGCGCGGATCATGTAGATCAGCAGGAGGTCCAGCAGGCTCGGCAGGGCGAGGCAGCCGCCCGGCCGGCGTTCGTCCAGCTCACGGGCGAGCAGGTCGACGGCCGTGCGCAGTTCGGGGTGGTCGCCGACCCGGTGGGGCAGATGCACCACCTGCGGCAGCTCCGCCAGCAGCGGATGCGTACGGCTGCGGTCGAGCCGGTACTTGCCGCACAGCAGCTCGACGTCGGGCCCCGGCCCGGGGCGTCGTACGTCCGTGTCCCGCACCGTCTCGAACGGCACTGCCCGCCGCGCTTCGGCCTCCGTCGCCGTACGGTCCGCCAGTACATGGCCGGCGCCGTGCGGCAGCAGCACCACGTCCCCCGGGCCCAGGTCCACCGGATCGCCGCCCCCGTCCGGAAACAGCCGGCACGCGCCGCTCAGCACGACATGGAAGCCGGCCCCCTCGTACGGGGACAGACGCACGCACCAGGAGCCGCTCACCCGCAGCCGGTTCGACGAGGGCTCGCCCACCCGGACCGTGGAGATCGCATCACTCACCACATCCATGAGACGACAGCGTATCCGAGCGCGCCGAACAAGCATTGGAATGCTCACACCGTGGCTCCTAGGGTGATCACCATGGCTGATGACCAAGTTCAGAGTTTCCTGATCGGCGATGTCGAGGTGCTCCGCATCATCGAGTGGCGGGGGCCGCACCTGCCCGGCGGCACCCTCGTACCGGACTGCCCTCCCGAGGTGTGGAGCGCGCACGAGGAGGACCTGGTCCCCGATCACCGGGAGGCCGGCGGTGACCGGGCCGTGGTGGCGGTCCAGACCTGGGTGGTGCGCGGCGGCGGCCGCACCGTGGTGGTCGACACCGGCGTCGGCAACGGCCGGGAACGGCCCGGCAATCCGCTCTTCCACCGGCGGCAGGGACGGTTCCTGGACCGCCTGGAGGAGGCCGGCGTCCGCCCGCAGGACGTCGATGTCGTCGTCAACACCCACCTGCACAGCGACCACGTCGGCTGGAACACCCGCGACGCCGACGGCGAGTGGATTCCCACCTTCCCGCACGCCCGTTACCTCCTCCCGGCCGCCGACGACGCCCACTTCGGCCCGGCGGGCGGGTACGCGGGCGGGGCGCGCCCGCTCGACCGGCTCGTCTACGAGGACAGCGTGGCGCCCGTGCACCGGGCCGGGCAGGCCGTGCTGTGGGAGGACGAGTACCGGATCGACGCACAGCTCGTCCTTGAGGCCGCTCCCGGTCACACCCCGGGCTCCTCCGTCCTGCGCGTCGAGTCCCGGGGTGAGCGGGCCGTGTTCGTCGGGGATCTGCTGCACAGCCCGGTGCAGATCCTGCACCCCGAGTGCAGCAGCTGCTTCTGCCTCGACCCGCGAAGGGCGGCCGAGACCCGGCTGCGGGTCCTGGAACGCGCGGCGGCCGAACGGGAGTTGGTCGTCCCCGCCCACTTCGGCGGTGCCAGCGCGGTGGAGGTGAGGAAGGCGGGGGCCGGTTTCACCCTGCACCGGTGGGCCGTCTGAGCGCACCGCTTCGACAAGGGGGTGGTGCTCACGGTACTCATGTGACATGAGTGGAGACGGCGAACACCCGCCCGACGCACGTCTGATCGGTGGCCGCTACCGGCTGGCCGGACGCCTCGGATCCGGGCCCACCGGAACCGTCTGGCGGGCCCGGGACGAACAGGGGCAGGGGCGCCGGGTCGCCGTCAAGGAGCCGCTGCTGCCCGGCGATCCGGCCGATGACGAGGAAAGCAGCCGTATCGCCCGCCGGCTCTACCGGGAGGCCCGCGCCGCCGCCCGGGTGCGCCATCCCTCCGCCGTCACCGTGTACGACGTCGTCATCGAGGGCCATGTCCCCTGGATCGTCATGGAGTTGGTGGAGGGCGAGTCCCTGCAGGAGGCCCTGCGCCGAGGGTCCCTCCCGCCCGCCGAGACCGCCCGGATCGGGCTCGCCGTCCTCGGTGCACTGCGCGCCGCGCACGCCGTCGGCATCGTGCACCGGGACGTCAAACCGGCCAACGTCCTGCTGGAGTCCGGCACCGGGCGGGTCGTCGTCACCGACTTCGGCACCGGCGACGGCCACCCGGCGGACGCGCCCGCCGGTTTCGTGGCCCCCGAGCGCGCCGCGGGCCCCGGCGCCGGCCCGGCCTCCGACCTGTGGTCGCTGGGCGCCCTGCTCCGCGCCGCCCTGGGGGACGCGGACCCCGGCCCGCTGGGCCCGCTGCTGGACCGGCTGCACGCCGACGAGCCCGCGGCGCGCCCGGGTTCCGAGGAGGTCATGACGGCACTGCGCGACTACCTCGGACCCACACCGGAACCCGACACTCCACGGGAACCCGACACCGCACCGGAACCGTCGCCCTCGCCGGACCCCTCGCCGGCACCGTCGTCGGCACCCTCACCGGAAGCCTCATCGGCGCCCGAGCCGGCGCCCCCGCCGCCCCCCGACCCCCGCCGCCGCACCCCGCGCACCGCGCTGGGACTGCTCCTGGCGAAAAAAGCCGGACTCCAGTGATCGTTCTGCTCGTCGCCCCCTCAACGCCCTGATCAGCACATTCCCTGCCAGTGATCACTGGCAGCATGTGAGCACTCGGTGAATCCCCGTTACCGACGGGTACACAAAGACCCCGCTCCGGCATACCCTGCGCGTCATGACGGACACGCAGGCCCCGGACAGCACCGGCACCAACCCCCTCGCGCCCGCACCCGAAGGCGTCCGCACCGCCGCCGACGTGGTCACGCCGGAGCTGGTGGCCCAGCTCACCAAGGGCGTCGTCGGTTCCGGCCGTACCGCCAACCACACCCCGTTCACCGGTGAGAAGCTGGCCGACCTGCCCGAGTCCACCCCCGAGGACGTACAGAAGGCCTTCGAGGCGGCGCGTACCGCACAGGCCGTGTGGGAGAAGACCCCGGTACGGCAACGGGCCGCCGTCCTGCTCCGCTTCCACGACCTGGTGCTGCAGCGGCAGGCCGAGGTGCTCGACCTCATCCAGCTGGAGACCGGCAAGGCCCGCCTGCACGCGCACGAGGAGGTGCAGGCCGTCGCGGTCGCGGCCCGCCACTACGGCCGCAAGGCCCCCGCCTACCTGCGGCCCAAGCGGCACACCGGCGCCGTGCCCACGCTCACGAAGGTCACCGAACTCCGCCATCCGCGCGGTGTCGTGGGCCAGATCGCCCCGTGGAACTACCCGCTGGAACTGTCGGTCGGCGACGCGCTGCCGGCCTTCGTCGCGGGCAACGCGGTCGTGATGAAGCCGGACACCGAGACCTGCCTCACCGCCCTGTGGGCCCGCGACCTGCTCATCGAGGCGGGTCTGCCCGAGGGCGTCTTCCAGGTCGTCCTCGGCGAGGGTCCGGTCGTCGGCCCGGAGGTCGTCAGGCACGCCGACTACGTCTCCTTCACCGGTTCCACCCGCACCGGCCGCGAGGTCGCCCAGGGCGCCGCCGCCCGTCTGGTCGGCGTCTCCCTCGAACTCGGCGGCAAGAACGCCATGCTGGTCCTGGACGACGCCGACATCGAGAAGGCCGCCGCCGGCGCCGTACGCGCCTGCTTCTCCTCCGCCGGACAGCTCTGCATCTCCATCGAGCGGCTGTACGTCCACGAGTCGGTCGCCGACACCTTCCTGGAGCGTTTCGCCGCCCGCACCAGGGCCATGCGGCTCGGCAACTCCCTCGCCTACGGCGCCGACATGGGCTCGCTGGTCGGCGAGCGCCAGCTGAAGACCGTCGAACGGCATGTGGAAGAAGCCGTCGCCAAGGGGGCGAAGGTGATCGCGGGCGGGGTCGCCCGCCCGGACATCGGCCCGTACTTCTTCGAGCCGACCATCCTCGACGGCGTCGAGAGTTCCATGTCCGTGTGCGAGGAGGAGACCTTCGGCCCGGTCGTCTCGATCTACCGCTTCAAGACCGACGACGAGGTGATCGAGCGGGCCAACGCCACGCCGTACGGCCTGAACTCCTCCGTCTGGACGAAGAGCGCCGCGCGCGGCCGGGCCGTCGCCGCCCGCCTGCGCACCGGCACGGTCAACGTCAACGAGGGCTACGCACCCGCCTACGGCAGCGTCCAGTCCCCGATGGGCGGCATGAAGGACTCCGGCCTCGGCCGCCGCCACGGATCCGAGGGCATCCTCAAGTACACGGAGGCCCAGACGGTGGCCCAGCAGCGACTGCTTCCCATGGCGCCGTCGCTGGGCATGACGGACGAGGGCTACGCCCGCTTCATGAGCACGAGTCTCCGCCTGATGAAGGCATTCCGGTTCAGGTGATTCCCCAGGGGCGCGGGGCTGCATTTGATGTGCGGCTCCGCCGCAGGGGCGCAACCAACCACAAACGGCCCGCACGCGAAACTCAACGAGGAGACCCCGTGCCCCAGGACGCTTACGACTACGACGTCCTCGTCATCGGCTCCGGCTTCGGCGGATCGGTATCCGCCCTGCGCCTGACAGAAAAGGGTTACAAGGTCGGCGTGCTGGAGGCGGGACGCCGCTTCACCCGCGACACCCTCCCCAAGAACTCCTGGGACCTGAAGAACTACCTCTGGGCCCCCAGGCTCGGCATGTTCGGCATCCAGCGCATCCACCTGCTGGGCAACGTCATGGTGCTGGCCGGCGCGGGCGTGGGCGGCGGCTCTCTCAACTACGCCAACACCCTCTACGTACCGCCGAAGGCCTTCTTCGACGACCCCCAGTGGCGGGACATCACCGACTGGCAGGAGGAGCTGAAGCCGTACTACGACCAGGCCCAGCGCATGCTCGGCGTACGGCTCAACCCGACGATGACCCCCTCCGACGTGCATCTGAAGGCGGCGGCCCAGCGGATGGGCGTCGGCGACACCTTCCACCTCGCCCCGGTCGGCGTGTTCTTCGGCGACGGCAAGGACGCCGACGGCAAGGCGAAGGCCCTACCCGGCGGGCAGGTGAACGACCCGTACTTCGGCGGCGCAGGACCCGCCCGCAACGCCTGTACCGAGTGCGGCGAATGCATGACCGGCTGCCGGCACGGGGCGAAGAACACCCTGAACGAGAACTACCTGTACCTCGCCGAGAAGGCGGGCGCGGTGGTCCACCCCCTGACGACGGTCGTGTCCGTCACGGACGACTCACGCGGCGGGTACGCGGTGGCGACCCTGCCGACGGACCGGAAGAAGAAGGGCGAGGGCCGGCTCTTCACCGCCCGCAGGGTCGTCCTCGCGGCCGGCACGTACGGCACGCAGACCCTGCTGCACCGGATGAAGGCCGGCGGCCAGCTGCCGTACCTGTCCCAGCGGCTGGGCGACCTGACCCGGACCAACTCCGAGGCGCTGGTGGGCGCACAGACCGACAACCGCCGCTACCGCAGGGCGACCGGCGAGCCGAAGGCCGACTTCACGCGGGGCGTCGCGATCACGTCCTCGGTCCACCCGGACGAGAACACGCACATCGAGCCGGTCCGCTACGGCAAGGGCTCCAACTCCATGGGCGGCCTGTCGATCCTCCAGGTGCCGTACGCCGAGGGCTCCTCCCGGGCGCTGGCCTGGCTGACGAACGCGGCCAGGCACCCGCTGCTGGTCCTGCGCTCCCTCTCCAACCGGCGCTGGTCCGAGCGGACCATCATCGGCCTGGTGATGCAGTCGCTGGACAACTCCCTGACGACGTACCTGAAACCGGACGGAATCGGCAAGGGCCTGCTCACCGCCCGCCAGGGGCACGGCGCTCCCAACCCCAAGCAGATCAAGGCCGCCACGGAGGCCGCCTCCGCGCTCGCCGCAGAGATCAACGGCTTCGCGGGCAGCAACGTCGGCGAGCTGATGGGCACCCCGCTCACCGCGCACTTCCTCGGCGGCTGCCCCATCGGCGACTCCCCGGAGACGGGTGTGATCGACCCGTACCACCGCCTCTACGGCCACCCCGGCATCTCGGTCGTGGACGGCGCCGCGGTCTCGGCGAACCTCGGTGTGAACCCGTCGCTGACGATCACCGCGCAGGCCGAGCGGGCGATGTCCTTCTGGCCGAACAAGGGCGAGGAGGACCCGCGGCCGGCGCCAGGAGCGGCGTACGAGCGGCTGAAGCCGGTGGAACCGCAGGCCCCGGTGGTCCCGGCGGAGGCCTTCGGCGCGCTGCGCCTGCCGTTCCTGGGGATGCCGGCCGTACCGCCGAAGCACTAGCCGGGCGGGACACGCCAAGAGGGACCTGCATCCCCCTCCGAAGGCAGGTCCCTCTCAGTGTTCTTCAGTTTTTTCGATTCGGCAGGTTTGATCGGCGAAAGAAGAGAAGGGTTGCTTCGGGCACACCGAATATTCATGTGGTGTGGGTCACAGACATGCCGAAAGGCCCCGCGGGACGGAGAGGCCGCGGGGCCTTTCTTCGGTCAGCACCGACGTCAGGGCAGCGCCGGTGCCTGAAGGGCGGCGCGGGGGGTTGCGCCGCTGGTACTTGGGTGGGTGTGCAGTTCTTCCGCCGGCCGGCCCCGGGCGTCCCCGGAGCCGGCCGTTCTCTGGGGTGACCGGGCTGCTGTCCCCTGCCGTCCGGTCACTTCCCTGGAGCGAGGTCCCACGGCGCACGGCACGACCCGTACGCCTCACCGCTCCAGCGAGCCACGCGTGGTTCTGTCGGGCCCGCCCCTGGCTGGCACGGACACCCCGCTCAACGAAGCGGTGCGGGGACCGGTCACGCGCCGTACGGGTGAGAGGGCTCGAACTCGGATACGGCCCCGGCACAGGACTCGGACACGGCACAGGACTCAGATACGGCCCCGGCACAGTTCGAGCAGGGTCATGGCGAGGTTGGTGCCGGGCTTGCCGAGGGCCTCGCGGTAGCGGCCGAGGATCTCCATCTCGCGGGAGAGGTGCACCCGGCGTCCACCGGAGGCGATGCGGGTCTGCTGGACGACGGCGGAGACGGCCATCCGTTCCTGGATGAGACCGATGATCCGGTCGTCGAGCGCGTCGATGCGCTCACGGGCGTCCGTGATGGTCTCTTCCGGGGTGACGGTACTGGTCATGTCGGGGCTCCTCGATCGGAAGGGGAGTCCCCGGGACGACACGACCCGGAAAACGACAGGCGCCCCGGGCCTTGTCGGCCCGGGGCGCCTGGGAAGTCGCTTGGCGTTGCGCTCAAGCAGCACGACCATGGCAGCCGGCGGGCCGGGTGCCATAGGTAAAGACGAAGGTCGTGTGCTGAAGCATGGGGTCAGTATGCCATGGCGAAGTCCAGGGGAAGCCTTCCCGCCCACACCGTTAGACTCGTTAGCACAGACCCCCGCCCGACCACCAGAAGGCACCCCGTGTCATCAGCGACTTCCACTGCCGCCAACCCCGACACCGTCCTGGTCGTCGACTTCGGCGCGCAGTACGCCCAGCTCATCGCCCGTCGCGTCCGCGAGGCGCGGGTCTACAGCGAGATCGTGCCGAGCACCATGCCGGTGAAGGAGATGCTCGCCAAGAACCCCGCGGCGATCATCCTCTCCGGCGGCCCCTCCTCGGTGTACGAGGCGGGTGCTCCCACGCTCGACCGCGAGATCTTCGAGGCCGGCGTCCCCGTCTTCGGCATGTGCTACGGCTTCCAGCTGATGGCGCAGAGCCTCGGCGGCACCGTCGACAACACCGGCGCCCGCGAGTACGGCCGTACCGACCTGCACGTCTCGAAGAACTCCTCCACCCTGTTCGAGGGCACCCCGGACGAGCAGCACGTGTGGATGTCGCACGGCGACGCCTGCTCCGCCGCCCCCGAGGGCTTCTCGGTCACCGCGTCCACGGACGTCGTCCCGGTCGCCGCGTTCGAGAACGACGAGAAGAAGCTCTACGGCGTCCAGTACCACCCCGAGGTCATGCACTCCACGCACGGCCAGCAGGTGCTGGAGCACTTCCTGTACCGGGGTGCGGGTCTGAAGCCGGACTGGACGACCGGCAACGTGATCGAGGAGCAGGTCGCCGCGATCCGTGAGCAGGTCGGCGACAAGCGCGCGATCTGCGGTCTGTCCGGCGGCGTGGACTCCGCCGTCGCCGCCGCCCTCGTCGCCCGTGCCATCGGCGACCAGCTGACCTGCGTGTACGTCGACCACGGCCTGATGCGCAAGGGTGAGACCGAGCAGGTCGAGAAGGACTTCGTGGCCGCGACCGGCGTCAAGCTGGTCGTCGTGGACGCCGAGGAGCGCTTCCTGACCGCGCTCAAGGGTGTCTCGGACCCCGAGGAGAAGCGCAAGATCATCGGCCGTGAGTTCATCCGCGTCTTCGAGCAGGCGCAGGCGGACATCATCGCCGACGAGGGCCCGGCCGTGGAGTTCCTGGTCCAGGGCACCCTGTACCCGGACGTGGTCGAGTCCGGCGGCGGCACCGGCACCGCGAACATCAAGTCGCACCACAACGTCGGCGGCCTGCCCGAGGACCTCGAGTTCAAGCTGATCGAGCCGCTGCGCAAGCTGTTCAAGGACGAGGTCCGCATGGTCGGCCAGGAGCTGGGCCTGCCGGAGGAGATCGTCCAGCGCCAGCCGTTCCCCGGTCCCGGGCTCGGCATCCGTATCGTCGGCGAGGTCACCAAGGAGCGCCTGGACCTGCTCCGCGACGCGGACGCCATCGCCCGCGAGGAGCTGACCGCGGCCGGCCTCGACCGGGACATCTGGCAGTGCCCGGTGGTCCTCCTCGCGGACGTCCGTTCCGTCGGCGTCCAGGGCGACGGCCGCACCTACGGCCACCCGATCGTGCTGCGCCCGGTGTCCTCCGAGGACGCCATGACGGCCGACTGGTCCCGGCTGCCGTACGACGTCCTGGCCCGTATCTCGACCCGGATCACCAACGAGGTCCGGGACGTCAACCGGGTCGTCCTCGACGTCACCTCGAAGCCGCCGGGCACCATCGAGTGGGAGTAGGCCCTACGCGCGCCTGAGCGTGCGCAGGGACGCACCGGGCGTCCAGATCTGGACGACCAGATACCGGTCGTCCTCGACATAGGTACGCACGACCTCCGTCAGCTCGGTGCGGAAGAGGTGGAACGGCTCCGGCGGTTCCACCTCTTTCGCGTACCCGGACTTCCGCTCGCCCTCCACCTCGTACGCCCGCCCCGCGATCCGTACGTCCCCGCCGCCCATCCCCGTGCCGTCGCCCGGGTTCGCCTGGAGCGCGAAACGCGGGTCGCGCCGCAGGTCGAGGGCTTTCCGCGAGCCCGCCATCATGCCGAGCCACAGCTCACCGCCGCGGAAGTCGGCCTCCAGTCCGGACGTGCGCGGCGAGCCGTCCCTGCGGAGGGTGGCGAGGACGTGATGGCGGAAGGCACCGAACCGCTCCTCGGTGATCGCTGCCAGTTCGGGTTCTGCGGTGCTGAAGGATGCCCAGTTCATGCGCGCCAGTCTCACCGGCAAACCGGACAACCTCTGTCGTGTATTCACCGCGTACGTCATCTTTACAAAACAGCTCTGCCCTTTTGCGCTGACCGGCGGTAACTTCCGGCGCGTACCGCAATCCGCCCGCTGGAGGACCTATGCACGGGCCCACCCCGCCCCTGCCGCTGCCCACCGACCAGCTGCAGTTCGCCATGCCGCCGATGCACGAGTCGGTGGAGGCCGAGCGCAGGCACCGCAAGGAGCGGCTCGCGGGAGCCCTGCGGATCTTCGGCCGGGCCGGGTTCGAGGACGGGGTCTCCGGGCACATCACCGCCCGCGACCCGGAGTTCACCGACTGCTTCTGGGTCAACCCGTTCGGGATGCCGTTCAAGCACGTCACCGTCAGCGATCTCGTCCTCGCCAACCAGGACGGACAGGTCGTCGAGGGCCGCTACCACGTCAACCAGGCCGCGTTCACCGTGCACGCCCAGGTCCACGCCGCCCGCCCCGATGTCGTCGCCGTCGCCCACTGCCACTCCGTGCACGGCCGCGCCCTGGCCGCGCTCGGCGAGCTGATCGACCCCATCACCCAGGAGAGCTGCGCCTTCTACGAGGACGTCGCGCTCTACGACGCCTACACCGGCGTCACCGTCGACACCGAGGAAGGCCGCCGGATCGCCGGTGCCCTCGGCTCCCGCAAGGCGCTCGTGCTGCGCAACCACGGACTGCTCACCGTCGGCGACTCGGTGGACGCGGCGGCCTGGTGGTTCATGTCGATGGAGCGGTCCAGCCAGGTGCAGCTGATGGCGAAGGCGGCCGGCCGCCCGGTCCTCATCGACCACAAACTCGCCGTCGCCACCCGCGAACAGCTCGGCGGCGACCTGGTGGCCTGGATCAACTACCAGCCCCTGTGGCAGGACATCAGCCGCAGCGAACCGGACCTGCTCAGCTGAACCCCCTGAGCACCGCCGCCTTGGTCATCGCGAACTCCTCGTCCGTGAGCACCCCGTCCCGGTGCAGCTCGCCCAGCTCCCGCAGCCGGCGCAGCAGGGCGTCATGGTGGTCGGCCTGCCCGGGTACGACCGTCCGCCGCCGGTCCCGGCCGTCGTAGGCGGCACCCGTGCGGGTGGAGGGATGCGGCAGCCGGGTGGTGACGGCCGTCGCGACCAGCGCGGTCAGCAGATCGCGCCGCACGCTGCCCCACAGGTCCAGGGTGTAGGGGTCCCGCTCGGGCGGCAGCTTGGAGAACACCGTCTCCGGGGTCACGAACCGCAGAAAGCCGTCCTCGTACCCGGAATTCGGCAGCCACTCCACCTGCACCAGGTCTCCGAGCGCGATGATCCGCGGGCCGGTGGCGCGTTTGACCCGGTCGGAGGTGTCGGCCCAGTCGATGCGCACCTGTGCGCCGTCGAAGGAGACCGTGCCGTCGGAGCACCGCACCGACACCGGCACCGGCGGGCCCGGCAGCAGATAGGCGGTCGTGGGCTCCTTGGGGATCCGGTCGAGGAGCAGGGCGTGCCGGATCTCCTCGGCGACGTACTCCGCGACCCCGCCGCGGTCCGCGTCCACCGCCAGCCGGTAGGGGTCGGCCGGGTCCGGCAGCCGCCCGCCCGTCGCCTGGAGCAGCGGATCGGCGCCCTCGCGCAGCCGCATCCGCAGCCGGCCACGCTTGCGCTCGGGTTCGTAGACGACGTCCGAGACCGCCTCCAGGGGAACGGAGATCTCCCCGTACGTCTGCCGGAACAGCGGCACGCAGCGGTGCAGTCCGGGCGTGATCCGGATCGTGCTGCCGTCGAAGGCCCAGGTCCCGTCCCGCTGGATGATCTCGGCCATACGGAAATTCTCGCAGCCGGGTCAACACAGCGGCCCGTACTTCACCCGCCGTGACCCGGACCGACGGCCCCGGGCGGCCCGTCTTAGGGCACAATTCGCTGTCGACGCAAGGCAGTTGCGCGGCAGCGAGGTCCTCCGACGGAGGGCCGCCGGCCGTGCCGAAGGTCGTGGGGAAGGCGGGCGCCGGGCGTGGCGGTGCAGGAGGCGAGGCAGGGCACGGGTGCCGAGGCGATCCATGAGGGCGGCTGCGCCTGCGGGGACTGCCCGCACGGCGCCCGGGAGGGGCACCGGCGGGCCGTCGCCGCGTTCCTGCGCCTGCGGGACGACTACGCGGCCGGGCAGGGCCTGCCGGCGGCCGTGGCGCACTCCGCCTCGGCGTCCCGCCGGTGGGTCTCCGAGGAACTGACCCAGCGGGCGGAGGCCGTCGCCGAACGCGGCCGCGCCGAGGGCGAGGCCTGGCTCGCCCGGCTCTGGCTGCGGACGGTCTGCACGGTGTGGGGCGCGGTCCTCGCGCTGCTGCTCGGCGAGGCGCTCACCGCGGTCGGCGCGGGCTGGAGCGGCGCCCGCACCGCGGCCCTCGCCGCCGCGCTCGTCGTCGCCATCACGCTCAGCGCCGCCTCCTGGCTGCACCGGGCGCGCGGCGGGGCACTGGCCCCGGTGATCGGCGAGGACAACCGGATGTCCACCTCCCGTACGGTCGCCGCCTGTTGGGTGCTGTTCGTCGGTTACGCCGTCCTGCTGCTGGCGGCGCGGCTGGCCGCCGCCTCCGACCACGCCGAACGCGACGCGCTGATCTCCGGCCTCGCCCTCGCGCGCGGCGCCGGCGTGGTGACCGTCCTGGCCGTGGTGTGCGGCATCGCGATACTGGTCCGCCGGGTGGTGGGCCTGCGCGTTCTCGCCCAGCGGCTGCAGAAGGTACCGGCGCACCGGCCGCGCGCCGCCGATCTGCTCACCGACGACTCCGGCCGGGGCGCCTTCGCCGACATCCAGTACGTCGCCATCAGCGCCGTCGCCCTGCTGTTCGCCGCCGTACGGCTGGCCCGCCGCCCCGACCAGCTGCCCGACCTGCCCTGGGGGCTGGGCGTGGTGGTGCTGGTCTCGGCCGCCACCTACCTGGCCGGCAAGTACGCCGAGGGCGGCCGCCCGGTCGTCCTGTCCGTGGTCCGGGTCCGCGAGCCCGGGGACCTGGACGGGCCCATCCGCACCGGCGACGACATCGAGATCCGCGGTGCCGGCTTCGTGCCGCCCGGTGCCCGCGGTGCCGACCGGCTCTCCCGCATGGTGGTCCGTATCGGCGCCGTCGATGTGCACGTCCCGCTGGTCCCCGTCACCGGCGGCTTCCGCAACCCCACGGACAATGTCCTGACCGTGCCCGTACCGGCCGATGTCGAGCCCGGGGCGGTGGAGGTGCAGGTGGTCACCGCGGCCGGGATCGCGACCAACCGGTGCATCGTCCAGGTGACCGAATGAACGACGTGCACCACCCCCGCCCTTCTGGACCGGCCGGACCACGACCGGCCGTGCGGCGGATCAGGGCCCGCACCTGACGGCCCCCTTCGGCGTCCTCGCACGGGGCGCCGAAATCCGGAAAAAGACCCGGGATCGGATTGAACTGCCTCCCCTTGTCGTACGTATGGTCAGTGAGGGGCTCAACGGCGGGCGAGAGGCGGCTGGCGACGATGACGCACGGCATCCGGACGGACACGCACACCACCGGCTTGAACGGTTTCCGCGGCTGGCGGGACACCGCCACCCACTACGCCCTTCTGCCCCTCCGTGTCTTCCTCGGCGTCACTTTCCTCTACGCCGGCCTCGACAAGCTCACCGACAGCGCCTTCCTGAAGTCCGGCGGCGCCGGATCCGTCGGCGACACCATGCGCGCGGCCCGCGACTCCGCCGCCGTCCCGGCCCTGGTCGACCTGGCCCTGAAGGCCCCGGCCGGCTTCGGCTACGCCATGGCCCTCGGTGAACTGGCCGTCGGCATCGGCACCCTCCTCGGTCTGCTCGGCCGGCTCGCCGCGCTCGGCGGCGCGCTGATCTCGCTCAGCCTGTGGCTCACGGTGAGCTGGGCGACGAGCCCCTACTACTACGGCAACGACCTCGCCTACCTGATGGCCTGGCTGCCCCTGATCCTCGCCGGCGCCCCCTACCTCTCCCTCGACGCGGCCTGGCGAGCCCGGCGCCGCCGGACGCTGGGCGGCCACCGCTAGCCCGGCCGCGCCCCGAAGGGCCGCGGAGCCCTGTCCGGTCCCCGGCCATCGCCGCGATGGTGGACCCCGGGTTCGAGCGAAGCCGAGAACGCGGGGAGCGACCAGCCACCACGGCGCCGCAGGCGCCGGACGGCACATCGTGGCACGTCCAGCGGAGCGCTCAGCTCTCGGCGCCGCCCCGTCTGCGTATCCCCCGGGCCACGGCTGCCGTGAGACCGGCCAGACAGAGGCCGCCCACGATCAGCGGCACGACCGCGAACCAGGGTGTTTCCCACAGCCCGCCCGCGTCTCCGGCGAAGGCCGCACCCGCGGCGGTGAGGAAGAGCCCGGCGACCAGCCTCCCGGGCTGGAACTCATGACGCAGCACGACTGACCTCCACCTGTCCCACGCCGACCCCGAGCGTGAGGTTCAGCGTGCCCGTGTCCTTGGCGCCCCTGGCCGGAGCCAGCGTCACGTCTGCATGCCTGCCGGGCTGCACGTCCACGTCCTTCCCGCTGTCCTCGGGCGACCGGATGTCGCCCACTCCTACGTCGATCGTCATCCGCACGGTCACGTCCGCCGGCACGATCACCTTCAGCTGCCCCGCGCCCACATGGGCGTCGGTCGTGACCGTCCGGCCCTTGCCCGGATGCACCCGGCTCAGGTCCAGCGTGCCGCGCCCGGTGCCGAGGTCGTACTCCGGCTGTACCTGTGCCGTCGCGGCGGGCATCCAGGAAGTGTCCCTCCAATGGGTGGTGATGTCCTTGGGCAGGGCCGCCGCCCCGGCGAGCAGCGCCGCCGTGACGATCGCCAGGAACACCGTCCCGGCTCCCGTGCGGCCCAGGAACGAGCTGACCGCGACGCCCAGGCCGAAGACTCCCAGCGCACACGCCAGACCGGTCTGCAGACTGGTGCCGAGCGGATGCGTGTCCCACGTCAGCCCGGTGCCGAGGCCGCCCGCCACCAGAGCCAGCAGGAACACCCAGCCGCCGATCCAGCGCGGCTCGCGCGGTCTCGGGGGCGCAGCGGGCCGCGGCTGTATGGAGCCGTGGTGGGTCCAGGGGAGGGCGACGCCGACGTCGGCCACCGAGGTGAGGTCCCGCCGGCGGGCGTCGCCGGGCCCCCACAGATAGCCGGTGCCGCCGTCATGCGTGCCGTCCTTGACGATCGGGTCACGCCACCAGGACGGATAGGTGGTGACGACCGGCGGGGCCTGTGCCTCCGGCGGGGCGTCGGCGGCGGCCTGCGCGGCGAGCGGGTCGGGGTCGGGGGCACCACGGCGCCGCGACCAGTACCCGGCGCCCGCCAGTAGCAGGGAGAGCACCACGGCGAAGGTCAGCACCCCGCCGTTTCTCAGCATGGTCAGGAAGATCCCGCAGCCGACCAGGGCGAACAGCACGGCGGCGAGTGCCTGGCCGTCGACCCGGCCCGTCAGCAGCTTGCGGACCTCGTTCTCCTCCTCGTCCTCGTACGGCACGAGGAGCCAGGCGAACCCGTAGAAGATCAGGCCGATGCCGCCGGTCGCGGACAGCACGGCCAGCGTGATCCGGAAGATGACCGGGTCCATGTCGGTCTGCCGGCCCAGGCCCGCGCACACGCCCGCGATCATCTTGTGCCGGCGGTCGCGCCGGAACCGCTCGGGGGCTCCGGCGGCCGGCTGCTCCTGCTGCAGTGCGTCGGCATCGGCGTGGGCGTGTGCGTCGGTGTGGGTGCCGGTGCCGGCCGCTCCCGTCCTGTCCGTCGCGGCGGGCGCGGCATCCGTCGGTCCGGTGCCCGGGGCCGGGCGCGGGCCGGGGCCGGGTCCCGGACCCGTCGCGGCGTGCTCGTGATCCGTCATGCGTCCATGGTGACGGCCCGGCCGCCACCGCGGCAGCCGGGACGACCCTGGGCGAACCCTGAAATCGGCCCTGAGACCGGGCGGGGAACCGTTCGAACGGCGCGGAAGCGCCACCGCCCGGTGCTCCCCGACCCGGCCCCGCCGAAGATCAGGGGCGTCTCGGGGGCCGACCCTGATGCCTGGCCCCGCCGGCCGTGTGACCATCGTTGGCATGCCGGAAGCCGCAAGCCTGCCAGTCGACGACCCGCGGCCGCCGCGCAAGCTCTACCGCAGCAGCGACGGACGCTGGCTCGGCGGAGTGGCGCGGGGCCTCGCCGGGCATCTCGGGCTGCCCGTCATCTGGGTGCGGCTCGCCTTCGTCGGCCTGTTCATGGCTCACGGATTCGGAGCGCTGCTGTATGCGGCGTTCTGGTTCTGGGTCCCGCTCGGCGTCGGCGGCGTCGTGGAGCAGAAGCAGTCGCTCTTCGGCAGCGAGACCGCGCCGGACGGCCGCCGCAGACTCGTGGCCCGCAAGCCGGACAAGGGCCAGATCGTCGCGCTGCTCCTCATGGTCATCGTGTCCGTGGTCTTCGTCAGCAGCGTCAATCTGGGCAACGGCGCCAAGGTGTATCTGGTTCCCGCCGTCCTCGTCGCGGCCGGTGTCGCCCTCGTCTGGCGCCAGGCGGACAACGCCCGCAGAGCCCGCTGGGTCGAGGTCGGCCGTCGGCGCCGCACCCTCACCCTGCTGCGCGCGGCCGGCGGTGTCCTGCTCGTCACGGCCGGTGTCTCCGCCGTCTTCGTGCTGCAGGGCTCGGCCGCCCACCTCGGCGCGGTCCTCCAGGCGGCCCTCGCCGTCCTCGTCGGCATCACGCTCCTCGCCGGCCCGTACCTGGTCCGTATGACCCAGGACCTGTCCGAGGAGCGCCTGATGCGCATCCGCGCCCAGGAGCGCGCCGAGGTCGCCGCCCATGTCCATGACTCGGTGCTGCACACCCTCACCCTGATCCAGCGCAACGCCGACAACGCGAACGAGGTCCGCCGCCTCGCCCGCGCCCAGGAGCGCGACCTGCGCACCTGGCTGTACAAGCCGGAGGGCACCGGCAAGGACGAGGCCGACGAGCCGGACACGGTCGCCGAGGCGGTGCGGCGCAACGCCGCCGAGGTGGAGGACAAGCACGGGGTGCCCATCGAGGTCGTCATCGTCGGCGACTGCCCGCTGGACGAGAGAACCGGCGCGCAGATGCAGGCCGCGCGCGAGGCGATGGTGAACGCCGCCAAGTACGGTGGCGAGGGCGGCGCCGTACAGGTCTATGCCGAGGTCGAGGGAAGCACGGTCTTCGTGTCCGTGCGCGACCGCGGCCCGGGCTTCGACCCCGACTCGATACCCGCCGACCGCATGGGTGTCAGAGAATCGATCATCGGCCGCATGGAGCGCTACGGCGGCACGGCCCGGCTGCGGTCGGTGCCGGGCGGCGGCACGGAGGTCGAGCTGGAGATGGAGAGGGCGGAGAAAACGGCATGAGCGACGCGACCGAGGCGAACGGCACGGCGGGAGGCGCCGGGGCGACCGGGTCCGGGGCCGCCGACGGTGGTGCGGGCGGACGGCACGTACGGGTGGTGCTCGTGGACGACCACCGTATGTTCCGCGCCGGTGTCCAGGCCGAGATCGGGCAGACCGCCGAGACCGGCGTCGAGGTGGTCGGCGAGGCCGCGGACGTCGACCAGGCGGTCACGGTCATCACCGCGACCCGGCCCGAGGTGGTCCTCCTCGACGTCCACCTGCCGGGCGGCGGCGGTGTCGAAGTGCTGCGCCGGTGCGCGGCGTTGGCGGCGGACACCGAGCGGCCGGTCCGCTTCCTCGCGCTGTCCGTGTCGGACGCGGCGGAGGACGTGATCGGTGTGATCCGCGGCGGCGCCCGCGGTTATGTCACCAAGACCATCACCGGCACCGACCTGGTCGACTCCATCTTCCGCGTCCAGGAGGGCGACGCCGTCTTCTCCCCGCGGCTGGCCGGGTTCGTCCTCGACGCCTTCGCCTCCACCGACGCCCCGCCCGTGGACGAGGACCTGGACCGGCTCACCCAGCGCGAGCGCGAGGTGCTGCGGCTGATCGCCCGTGGCTACGCCTACAAGGAGATCGCCAAGCAGCTGTTCATCTCGGTGAAGACGGTCGAGTCCCATGTCTCGGCGGTGCTGCGCAAGCTCCAGCTGTCCAACCGTCATGAACTGACCCGCTGGGCGACGGCCCGCCGACTGGTCTGACCCCTGCGGCGCCGCCCCTGGGCCCTGGCGGGGCTAGGCCACCCGGGTGGCCCCCGCGAACGGCATCAGGTCGACCGGGGCCAGCCGGACCGGGGCCGAGGGGTTCGGGGCGTGGATCATCTGCCCGTTGCCCACATAGATGCCGACGTGGCTGATGCCGGAGTAGAAGAACACCAGGTCCCCCGGCAGGAGTTCGGAGCGTGACACACGCCGTCCCGCGTTGATCTGGGCGTAGGTGGTGCGGGGCAGGGAGACACCGGCGGAGCGATAGGCGGCCTGGGCCAGACCCGAGCAGTCGAAGGCGTTCGGGCCGGTCGCGCCCCACACATAGGGGCTGCCCAGCTTGGCGTAGGCGTAGGAGACGGCCGCCGCGGCGCGGGCGTTCGGGGCCGTGGCCGACCCGGCCTGCTCCAGTGCGTCACGGGCGTCGGAGGCCGAGCGGGAGGCACGTCCCGGCGCGACGCCGCCACCGGTGACCTCGCCGCGCTGCTGCGGAGTGAGCCGCGCCAGCAGCCGCCGGGCCTCTTCCAGCTTGCCGGTGATGATCTTCTTGTGCCGTTTCAGCTGCGCCTGCCGTGACCGCAGTGACGCCAGCTCGACATGTGCGGCGCCGCGCAACTGCTCGATCTGCCGCAGCTCTTCGCGCACCCGTGACAGGGCGGCGGCCTGCCGGTCGCCGGCCCGCTCGGCGAACGCGGCGTTCTCCAGGTACTGGTCGGGGTTGCCGGACAGGGCCAGCTGCCAGGACGGGGCGAACCCGCCGTCGCGGTACTGCGCCGCCGCGAACGAACCGAGCGCCTCCCGGGTGCCGTTGAGCCTCTCCTGTTTGCGGGCGGTCTCGTCCCGCAGCGTGTTCAGGTGCCGCTGCGCCGTGTCCGCTTCCACCTTCGCGCCGTTGTACTTCTCGGTGGCGGCCTCGGCCTCCTGGTAGAGCTTGTTGACCTTGGCCTTCACCTCGGCCGGCGTCAGCTGCGGCTCGGCATGGCCCGTCCCGTCGAACCCCGCCGCGGTGGCCACGCCCGCCAGGGCGAGCGTGGCGGCCGTCCGGGCCGTAGGGCCGCCGATCGAGCGTTGCCGGGGCTTGCGGTGCGCTGCCACCTGGGCCGTCACGTCCTTCCGTACGACTCGTACGACCGAGGGGTCCGGCCGGTCGGCCCGACCGAGCGGTCCGTACGACGTCCGGCGGCAGCCCGCACAGGGGAAGCGGACCACCGCCGGACCTTCTCGGCGGTGGTGGCCGACGGCCGCCCCTGGCCCGGGCGGCGGTGGGGAGCCGGTCACCTGGGGGAGGACGCTAGGCCCGACTGTGACAGGCAGGTAACGCGGTGTACGGAACTGGCCCCAACGGGTTGGTACGTGACCGTATGTGACTGTGTCGTCGGTCGGTCGTCGTCGCCTTCACGCAGCGTGATGACCGAAGTGCGGGAACCGGGACGGATGGGAGGCGCGGGGTGCTATGGGGCGAGACCGTGTGGTGTCGGCCCGGCTCCCGCAAGGCGTGTCGGCCCTCACCGCTCGGACGCCCCCGGAACGGCACCCTGCCGTCCTGGGGGCTGCTACCGGCAATTAGGCTCCGGCTCCATGGACGTACTCATCCATCTCTTCGTCGGCCTGCACATCATCGGTATCGCCGCGCTGCTCGGCGGTTTCCTCACCCAGATGAAGGCGATGGGCCAGGGCACGGCCCGGTTCGTCCCTGGAATGCTGCACGGTGCGCTGACCATGCTGGTCACCGGCGTGGCCCTGGTCGGCCTCAACCAGGCCGACGACCACCACGTCAACACCATCAAGATCGGTGTCAAGCTGGCGCTGCTGATCGTGATCCTCGGGCTGGTCTATGTGAAGCGCGACGAGGAGAAGACCGACAAGGGCCTGTTCGGGCTGGTCGGCCTGCTGACCATGGCGAACATCTTCATCGCCGTGCTGTGGACCTGACGGTCAGCCGTCCCTGCCGCCGGCGCGGGCCGCGAGCACCGCACCGGCGGCGGCAGCGAGCCACCCCGCCACCGCCACCCACAGCAGCACCCGTCCCGGCCATCTGAGCCATGGGACGGCGAGGACGGTCGCGACGGTCAGCGTCGCCGCCGCCGTCATCCCCATCGGGAACACCGTCGCCCACCGCCGCACGTCGTAGCCGCGTCGGGGCCGCACCGCTTCGGCGGTCAGCAGCACGAGATACCAGGCCAGGTCCAGCACGAGCAGCGCGACCGTCACGGTGCGCAGCACACCGCGGTCGTCCTCGTCCCACAGATACAGGCCCGCATCCCCGGCGACGAGCAGTTTCGCCCCCGCGAGCGCGGAGATCGCCAGCGCTCCGCCGGCGATCCAGTGATCACCGGCCCCCTCCAGCACCTGCCGTGCGTCGAAGCGGGCCAGCGCGAGGCCGTAGAGCACCAGCCCCAGCCAGAACAGGCCCAGCGCAGCGTGCGCGAGCCACGCCGTGCGCTGGGCCGCGGCCAGCGTCGCGGCCAGTACGACGAGCCCCTGTGTGGCCACACAACACAGGAACACCGCTCCCGGCATGCGCCGCTTCCAGTGCCGGACGACCAGGACCAGCAGCACCGGCCACAGCAGGGCCGCGAGCGCCAGCAGCGCCTCGGCCGTGGCCTGCCGGCCCAGCTCCGACACCCGGGTACCGAGCACGGTGGTCGCGGCGACGGAGGTGAGCGCGCCGGGGCTCTCCGCCTCGGCCACCCAGCGCTGCCGCTCGCAGAGCAGCCGCAGGACGAAGTCGGCGGCCAGCGCCACCCAGGCGACGCCGGTCATCGCGAGCGTCACCCGGGAGAGCGCCTCGTGTCCGGTCACATGCAGCCCGACCGACAGGATGCCGGTCGCCATCACGGCGGCCCCGGCCGCGGGGGGCCGCTCCGCCCACCATGGACGCAGACCTGGGATGCCGGGCATGCGCCCGATGCTAGGGAGCCGCACGGTCCCTGCCCGGGAAGGGCACGCGCGCGTGGAGGACGAAAACGCCGGTACGCGCGCGTGGGGCGAAGTCGGCTGGTTCGGTCAACCCGGTCGGACCACGCTGTGGATGATCGACTCTCCGCCGTAGTAGATCGACTCCTCACGGACGTACGCGCCCGGCTTCGGGGCGTGGATCATCATGCCGTTGCCCATGTAGAGGCCGACGTGGCTGATGTCGTCGTAGAAGAAGACCAGGTCGCCCGGCCGGGCGTCGGCCAGTGACACCGTGGTGCCCGCATGGACCTGGTCGTACGTGGTGCGCGGAAGGGTGACGCCGGCCGCCTTCCAGGCGGCCTGGGTGAGGCCCGAGCAGTCGTAGGAGTCCGGCCCGGTGGCGCCCCACACATACGGCTTGCCGATCTGTGCGCGGGCGAAGGCGATCGCCTTCTCGGCCTTCGTGCCGTCCGAACTGGGGGCCGTGGACCCGGTCGAGCCGGAGCCCGTCGAACCGGATCCGGACGACGAGGAGGAGGATGACGACGACGAGGACGGCGACGAAGCGGCTTGCTGCTGGGCTGCCTGCCGCTTCGCCAGCTCGGCCGCCTTGCGTGCCGCCTCCTGCTGCTTCTCCCGCTCGATGGCGGCCAGCCGCGCCTTCTCCTGGGCCGTCAGCTGTGACAGCAGCTTGCGCGCGGAGGCGAGTTTCTTCTGGACGGTCGCCTTGGCGGTCTTCAGGTCGTGCTGCGAGTCGGTCAGCGTCCGCAGGCTCTCCGCTGCCTCCCGCCGTTTCCTCATGGTCGCGGCCTGCTCGCCGATGTAGCCGTCGACCGCGCTCTTCTCCCGCGAGGTCAGCCGGTTCATCAGCTGGCTTTGGTCGAAGTAGTCCTGCGGGCTGTCCGCGAGCAGGAAGGTGGCCGTGTCGGGTGCGGCGGCGCCGGTGCGGTACTGGGCCGCGGCGAAGGAACCCAGCTCCTCCCGGGCCTTGTTGAGGCGTTCGGTACGCCGGGCGACGTCGTCGCGCAGGGCGTCGACGCGGCCCCGCTGCTTTCCTGTCCGCTCCTTGGCCGCGTTGTACTTCTCGGTCGCCGACTCCGCCTGGCGGTAGAGGTCGTCGACCTTCTTCTCGACCTCCTCCAGGCTCGGCTTGGCGTGATCGGTACCCGGGGTGGCCTCTGCGGTCTGCGAGAGCACGGCCATGGAGGTGAGGGCGGCGGTGGCGAGGGCGGGGGTGCGCAGGCCCGTCCCGATGGCCCCGCCGGGGCGCGTCTTGCGGTGCGACGCCAAGGGAGGCGACTCCTTCCAGTGAGCCGCCTACCGGGTTAGCTGTCGGGTTCGGGCGGCGGTTCGGAAGGGTTGCCCTACGGCCTCGTCCCGGGCGGGAGTCGGCCGATTCACCCCAGGATTCGGTGGGTCCCCGGCTCCGGGCGCCGTGCGGGCGCGCCGGACTCGGCGGAGGCCGCGCACGCGGCCTGACGGCAACCTAGCCAACCGGTGTGACTAGTGTGAAGGTTGGTGCGTGATATGTCCGATACATTTTCGTGATCCGGCGTCGGGATCACGTCCACGTCATCGGGTGATTCCGCAGCGTCAGGGCCGTGCCTCAGGATGTCCGCCGCTTCGCCGGTCGGCCATCTTGCCGGGACGGCGACCGGTTGTCGGTGGGGCGCCCTAGACTCGTAGAGCGATGAGCAGCCTCTTTGACGACAGCTTCCTGGCGGACCTCCAGCCCCCTCGCGGGCGCGAGGAGGAGCCCCCGCCGCCGCCCGAGGACGATCACGCTCCGGAGTCGATTCCGGACGATCTGTTCGGCGGGAAGTTCGACGTGCCGCCGGACCGGGACGCCTACTACCGCGACGGCGCCCCCCGCCCCGCGCTCGACGCGGCGGCCCTCCTGGAAGGGCTGAACGACAACCAGCGTGCCGCGGTCGTGCACGCCGGCTCGCCGCTGCTCATCGTCGCCGGCGCCGGCTCCGGCAAGACGCGTGTGCTCACCCACCGCATTGCCCACCTCCTCGCCGAGCGGCACGTGCACCCGGGCCAGATCCTCGCGATCACCTTCACCAACAAGGCCGCGGGCGAGATGAAGGAGCGCGTCGAGCAGCTCGTCGGCCCGCGCGCGCACGCGATGTGGGTGATGACCTTCCACAGCGCGTGCGTGCGCATCCTGCGCCGCGAGAGCAAGAAGCTCGGCTTCACGTCGTCGTTCTCGATCTACGACGCCGCGGACTCGAAGCGCCTGATGGCCCTGGTCTGCCGCGACCTGGACCTCGACCCCAAGCGCTTCCCGCCGAAGTCCTTCAGCGCCAAGATCAGCAACCTGAAGAACGAGCTGATCGACGAGGAGGACTTCGCCGCCCAGGCCACCGACGGCTTCGAGAAGACCCTCGCCCAGGCCTACGCCCTGTACCAGTCGCGGCTGCGCGAGGCGAACGCCCTCGACTTCGACGACCTGATCATGACGACGGTCAACCTGCTGCGTGCCTTCCCGGACGTGGCCGAGCACTACCGCCGCCGCTTCCGGCACGTCCTGGTCGACGAGTACCAGGACACCAACCACGCCCAGTACGCGCTGGTACGGGAGCTCGTCGGCACCGGGGAACACGATGAGGACACCCCGCCCGGCGAGTACGACATCCCGCCCGCCGAACTGTGCGTGGTGGGTGACGCGGACCAGTCGATCTACGCCTTCCGGGGTGCGACGATCCGCAACATCCTCCAGTTCGAGGAGGACTATCCGGACGCGACGACGATCCTGCTGGAGCAGAACTACCGCTCCACCCAGACCATCCTGTCCGCCGCCAACGCGGTCATCGAGCGGAACGAGTCCCGCCGCCCGAAGAACCTGTGGACCAACGCCGGCCAGGGCGCGCGGATCACCGGATACGTCGCCGACACCGAGCACGACGAGGCGCAGTTCGTCGCCGAAGAGATAGACCGCCTGGTGGACGCGGGCGAGGCCAAGGCCGGCGACGTCGCCGTCTTCTACCGCACCAACGCCCAGTCCCGTGTCTTCGAAGAGATCTTCATCCGCGTCGGCCTGCCCTACAAGGTCGTCGGCGGGGTCCGCTTCTACGAGCGCAAGGAGGTCCGGGACGTCCTCGCCTATCTGCGGGTCCTCGCCAACCCCGAGGACTCGGTGCCGCTGCGCCGCATCCTCAACGTGCCCAAGCGGGGCATCGGCGATCGCGCGGAGGCGATGGTCGACGCCCTCGCCCAGCGCGAGAAGATCAGCTTCCCGCAGGCGCTGAAGCGTGTGGACGAGGCGTACGGCATGGCCGCGCGCTCCACCAACGCGGTCAAGCGGTTCAACACGCTGATGGAGGACCTGCGCACGATCGCCGAGTCCGGCGCCGGACCGGCCACCGTCCTGGAGGCGGTCCTGGAACGCACCGGCTACCTCGCCGAGTTGCAGGCCTCCACCGATCCGCAGGACGAGACCCGCATCGAGAACCTCCAGGAACTCGCGGCCGTGGCGCTGGAGTTCGAGCAGGAGCGCGGCGAGGGCGAGCCGGTGGGGCTGGCCGACTTCCTGGAGCAGGTCGCCCTGGTCGCCGACTCGGACCAGATCCCCGACGAGGAGGACGGCGACGGCGTCATCACCCTGATGACCCTGCACACCGCCAAGGGCCTGGAGTTCCCTGTCGTCTTCCTGACCGGCATGGAGGACGGCGTCTTCCCGCACATGCGCGCCCTCGGCCAGACCAAGGAGCTGGAGGAGGAGCGGCGCCTGGCGTACGTCGGCATCACGCGCGCGCGGGAGCGGCTCTACCTCACGCGCTCCGCGATGCGCAGCGCCTGGGGCCAGCCGTCGTACAACCCGCCCTCCCGTTTCCTGGAGGAGATCCCGCCCGCCCATGTCGAGTGGAAGCGGACCGGCGCGACGGCACCGGCTTCCTCCGGCCCGGTCTCCGGGATCGCGGCCTCGCTGTCCTCGACCCGCTCGCGTTCCTCGGCGTCGGGCGCGTCCGGCTTCGCCACGCGGCGCACGGCGGAGAAGCCGGTGGTGGCACTGGCCGTCGGGGACCGGGTCACCCACGACCAGTTCGGGCTCGGCACGGTCGTCGCCGTGAAGGGCACGGGCTCGAACGCGGAGGCGACGATCGACTTCGGCGACGCCAAGCCGAAGCGGCTGCTGCTGCGGTACGCACCGGTGGAGAAGCTGTAAGACCACGAGGGCCCTCGCCGAACGGCGAGGGCCCACTGGATGCTCAGGTCGGATCGAGTCCGTGGCTCCTCAGCCACGGCAGCGGGTCTATGGCCGCCCCGCCCGCGGGCCGCACCTCGAAGTGCAGGTGCGGGCCGGTGGAGTTGCCGGAGTTGCCGGAGTAGGCGATCGGCTGACCGGCCTTGACGGCCGTACCGGAAGCGACGCGGTAGCCGGAGAGGTGGCAGTACCAGGTCTCCGTGCCGTCCTTCGCCGTCACGATCAGCATGTTTCCGTAGGCGCTGTTCCACTTCGTGGAGACGACGCCGTCGGTGGCCGCCATCACCGTGGTGCCGTAGGAGACGGGGAAATCGATGCCCGTGTGCACCGACATCCAGTTCACGCCCGCCTGGCCGAAGTAGGCGCTGAGCCCCCGCTGCGTGACCGGCAGCACGAACTTCGGGCGCAGCCGCTCCTTGAGCGCGGCCTGAGCCGCTGCCTTCTTCTTCTCCAGCTCCTGCTGGTTCTTGAGGTCGATCCGCTCCTGCGTCCGGCTCGCCCGGTCGGCGAAGTCGTCGGCACCGGCGGACAGGGTCCGGAGCTGGCTGTCCAGCTTGCTGTTGGCGACCGACGGCTTGACCGCGTGCGCATCCGACGCGGAGGCCGTGGTGTCCTTGCCACGGCCGTCGGTCAGGGCGCCGACCGAGGCGGCGGCAATCCCGGCGACGCCCATCACACAGGCCGAGGGCACGGCGACGGTCAGCAGCGCGGAGCGCTTGGCCGGGGTACGACGGCGGGAGCGCGCGGCGCTGCGCGAGCCGGCGCGGGTCGCGGACGCCGGAGTGATCTCCTCCTGGTCGTCCAGCAGATCGGTCACGGCGGGCAGCTCACCCGTGCCGCCCGGCTCGTCGTCCGCGGAGTCCGCAGAACGCTGTCCGGCAAAGGCGGTGTCCCCGTACGGCACCTCGTGCTCGTACAGCACGTGCCCGAAGGCCCCGGTCGGCTCGCCGACCTGCTCGAAGAGGGCGGTGGACTGCTGGTCGAACGGTTCGCCGGCCTGCTCCGGCTCCGCCGTCATGCCCTGGCCGCCGGAGTTCCACTGGGTGGCGTCGTACGTGCCCGACTCGAAGGTCTGGGTGCCCCACTCCCACTGCTGGGTCGGGTCGGACCCGCCCGACTGGTCGGGCTCCAGCCAGGCGCTCTCGTCCCTCCCCCAGTGGGGAGACCCCCAGCCGCTTATGTCATGACCGGTCGCCTGGGCGGGGACCGTCCACGCGGTCGTGTCATGGACGCCGGAGTCGTAGGCGGTGTGGTGCTGGGCCGCGTACGGGTCGTAGTTCAGGGTCTGGCCGGCCTGCCACTGCCCGGTCTCGTACGCGCTGCTGGTCTGCTGGCCGGGCAGGCTGCCGAAGAGCGGGTCGGTGGAGAAGGAGCCGGTGCCGTCCGGAAAACCGGTGGCGCCGTAGCCGCCGTACGTGGTGAGGTCGCCGTAGGGGGCTTCGTGCGTCCCGTACGCCGCGTGATGCGCGGCGGAGGCGTCGGAAGCCGGAGCCGGGGTGGTCATGGTCCCCGACGGGTGACGGTCGTTCACCAACTTCTCTTTCGCCTCGACAACAGGGGCTGCCAGAGCAGTGCGGCGACTGTACCCGCCGGTACCTGGGCGCGACAATCTTCAGCTGGTTTCGCGTTGGCGGTAAACGGGCATTCGGCGGTGTTTCGGGGGGTGCCGGACACGAGTTTGGCCGAGGGTTCGATTGATGTTCGATGTGGGGTGACCGTTTGTCACCTGTGCGTCGGTGTCACGCCACCGTCAGACCGCCGGCGGCCCGGTCCCCGGGGTGCGGGGTGTCGAGAGCCGTGCGTATTCCGGCCGCGACGGCCGGGTGCACGGGCAGGGCGAGATGCCCGATGCCGGTCACCCGGATGTTCTGCGCGTCGAGGTCGGGGTGCTCCAGACAGGCCGTCTCCAGCGGGACCATCACGGAGTCCAGGTCGCTCCAGAAGCTGACGAACCGCGTACGGCAGCCGGGCGCGGGCCGGGCCAGCTCTTCGATGATCCCGGAACCGGGACGCATCTGGCGCACGATCGGATGGGCGTTGGCCAGCGGCGCCGCGCTGGTCCCCGAGTGCGGCGTACCCAGCGTGACCAGCGTGCGCACCCGCAGGTCGCCGCCGAGGCACTGTGCGTAATAGCGCGCGATCAGCCCGCCGAGGCTGTGCCCCACGATGTCGACCCGGTCGCTGCCGGTGCGCTCGCAGATCTCCTCGACGTGCCGGCCGAGCAGCTCGGCGGCCGCGCGAATGTCGCAGGTCAGCGGGGAGTAGTTGAGCGATATGACGCGCTGCCTGCCGTGCTGGGCGAGGTTGCGGCGCAGCAGCACGAACACCGAACGGTTGTCGATGAAACCGTGCAGCAGCACCACCGGCGGGCCGGACCGGACCGGAAGCTGGGCGGTGCCGTCCTGGGCGGGCAGGGCGGGGGAGCGGCGTTCCTGGGCGAGGCCGGTCGGATACAGCAGGAGGTGGCCGGTCAGGATCGCGGCCTCCAGAGCCGTCGCCTTCAGCAATGCCACGGAGAGTCCGGCCAGTCTGCCGGGCCACAGGCGGCGGCAGAGCGGGAGGAAGAGCGGCAGTATCCCGGTGACCTTCATGGCCGACCTCCTGTCGGCACGCCGGAGGACGGCTCTGTCCCCCGTGTGCCCTGATGTCCCTCCATTGTGATTTCCCCCTCGCTGCGCACCGTAAAACTGCCGGTTGCGGGATGCTGGAGATAACGTTCGTTCACTTCGCGACGGGTGGCGGAACGCGCCAAAAGTGCGGTACTTGTCGTTACGGACGGAAGCGATCGCTTCCGTGGTCGTTTGATGGAGGCAGTGATGGGTGTGGCAGCCGGTCCGATCCGCGTGGTGGTCGCCAAGCCGGGGCTCGACGGCCACGATCGCGGGGCCAAGGTCATCGCGCGTGCCCTGCGCGACGCCGGTATGGAGGTCATCTACACCGGCCTGCACCAGACGCCGGAACAAATCGTGGACACCGCCATCCAGGAGGACGCCGACGCGATCGGTCTGTCCATCCTCTCCGGCGCACACAACACGCTGTTCGCCGCGGTGATCGGCCTGCTGAAGGAGCGCGACGCCGAGGACATCCTCGTCTTCGGCGGCGGCATCATCCCGGACGAGGACATCCCGCCGCTGAAGGAGAAGGGCGTCGCGGAGATCTTCACGCCGGGGGCCACGACCGCGTCGATCGTGGAGTGGGTGCGGGAGAACGTCCGTCAGCCGGCCGCCTCCGGCGGCTGAGCCGACGCTGCGAGCAGGGGCGGCGGCCGCTCGCCGGGTGCGAGTTCCGCCGCCATCTCCGCCCGCAACCGCAACGTGGTCACCAGCCGCTGGAACGCCTCCGCCCAATACCCTCCGGCGCCCGGCGCCGCGTCCTCCCGTTCGTCGGGTATCGCCAGCAGCCCCTCCAGCCGGGTGGCCTCCGCGGGGTCCAGGCAGCGTTCCGTCAGACCCATCACCCCGCTGAAGCTCCATGGGTAACTGCCCGCGTCCCGCGCGATGTTCAGCGCGTCCACGACCGCCCGGCCCAGCGGTGCGGCCCAGGGCACCGCGCACACCCCGAGCAGCTGGAACGCCTCCGACAGGCCGTGTGTCGCGATGAATCCCGCCACCCACGCGGCCCGCGGCGCCGGCTCCAGGGCGGCCAGCAGCTTCGCGCGCTCGGCCAGTGACACCGCGCCCGGCCCGCCGGCCTCCGGCGCCGACGGTGAGCCGAGCAGCGCCCTCGACCACTCGGCATCCCGCTGCCGCACCGCCGCCCGGCACCAGGCCGCGTGCAGTTCGCCCTGCCAGCCGTCCGCCACCGGCAGCGCCACGATCTCCTGCGCCGTCCGCCCGCCGAGCCGCTCCCGCCAGGCGCCGAGCGGTGCCGCCTCCACCAACTGCCCCAGCCACCATGAGCGTTCCCCTCTGCCTGAGGGAGGTGTGGCCACCACACCGTCACGCTCCATGCCGGAGTCGCACTCGAGCGGCGCCTCCACCGCGATCGCCGGAGAGTTCCCTGTGCGGTCGAGGGCCACACACGCCACGGCCCGTACGGCCATGCGCGCGGCGAGCGCCGAAGCGGGCAGCGTCGACAGCAGCTCCGCCGCCGTCGCCCGCACATTGCGGCTGCGGTCGGCCAACGCCTGCTCCAGGAACGGCTCGTCCGCGCCCGACAGGCCCGTGCGCAGCGAGTCGAGGAACATCAGCCGGTCCTCCGCCCGCTCCGTCGGCCAGGTCGATGCCAGCAGCTCAAGCGCGAACGCGGGCGCAGTGGCGCGCAGCGCACCCAGCAGGGCCACCCGCTCGGCGAACAGGCCCTCCTGCCACAGCCGCCGCACCTCTTCGTCGTCCCCGGGGTCGGGCAGTGCGGTGCCGCCGCCGGGGGCCGCGCGCAGGGCGAAGCGCCAGTCCGCGTTCAGCCGGGCCAGCCACAGCGCCCGCGGGCCCGCGAACGCCAGCGCCGCCGGGCGCAGGTCCGTACGGCCCCGGGCCGCGTCCAGCAGGGCGGGCAGCGCCTGTGCGGGTGCCGCGTACCCGTGTGCGTTGGCCGCCGCCAGCCACTGGGGGAGCAGCTCCGTGAGGTCAGGGGAGCTGCCACGGCGGCCACCGGTCCCGCCGCCGGAGCGGTCGGCCAGCAGCGTGGCGAGCCTGCGGGCCGCCGCTGCGGGCAGGGCCGGGCGTGGATCCTCGGGCGCCGGATCCGGCCGGCGGGCTGCCCGGGCGGGGCGCAGCCCGGCCCGCCGCCGTACGGTCGCCACGGCCGCCTCGTCGAGCAGTGCGAGGGGGGCTTCCCGGCCGGAGCCGGCGTGCGCCGGTGGGCGCCGGTCGGTGCCGAGGAGAGCGGTGGTGACCAGGTCTTCCCAGGAGCTTGCGGCAGCCGCGGTGACGTCGCCGGCCGAGGTGGTCCCGTTCATCGCCTTCCCTTCCCTATGTGTGTGCGAGGGGCCCTATGCGTGGCTGAGGGGTCCCCATGTGTCCGCGGGTCCCTGCGCGTGTCCGAGGGGTGCCTGCACGTCCCTGTGCATGTCTGAGTCCCGAGTGTCTGCGGGGCGCTGGTGCCTGCGCGCCGGAGCGGTGGCGGCGCCCTCCGCACCCGGGCGGCGCCGCTGCCTTCCCGGCAGGCCGGTCAGCACAGTGGCACCGCCTCGCC
Source organism: Streptomyces sp. NPDC053069 (assembly GCF_044546895.1). Lineage (NCBI taxonomy): Bacteria > Bacillati > Actinomycetota > Actinomycetes > Kitasatosporales > Streptomycetaceae > Streptomyces > Streptomyces sp. NPDC053069. The sequence continues at coordinate 82,953 of NZ_JBITZN010000002.1, forward strand.
CGTGCCCTCCGGCCACGCCGTGAGCGGGGTGAAGCCGCGGTGGCCGCACTCGCCGAAGACCGTGACCGGGCCGCCACCGGACAGGGCGACCAGCCGCCACAGCCCGGGGCGGGCGCGGGCGGCCCGGGTCAGCGGCAGGGCGGAGTCCGTGTCGGCGTCGGCCAACTGCCACAGGTCGCCGTCCGTGGCCGGTATCACCCGGTCCAGCGTCACCGGGACCGATTCCAGCCAGGGGTCGTCCCGCAGCGCCTCGCCGTACCGGGCCGCCGCCTCGGCCGTGGTCGTGCCCGGTGGGCGGAACGCGGCCGGTGCGGGCGCGGCGTACCGCTCGCCCAGCGCGGACCGGGCCTGACCGGCGCCCGGATAGGCGGACAGCTCCGCGTCCATGGCCAGGCCGACCGGCAGCGACAGCTCGGGTGCCCGGCCGGCCGCTCCGTAGGACAACAGCAGCCGGGTACCGCCCGAAGCGGCGCCGTGCAGCCATATCCGGCGGGTCGTCAGTTTCGGATCCACCGTGTCGTACTGGGCGAGGACCAGCCAGCGGTCGCGGACCGGCGGGCCCTCCGCCGTGGCGGGCAGTCCCAGCCGGGAGCGGACCGTGGCCGCGAGGGCGTCCGGCAGCCGGTCGCGGTGCAGCCAGCCCTGGTCGAGCAGGTGCAGCAGCGCGCACTCTTCCAGCAGCCGGGCCGGCCAGCCCGCACCCGACCCCGGTATGGCCCCCAACTCCCGTACTCGCGCGGCGAGACCGGGCGCCTGCGCGTCGACCATGCGGGCCGCCGTCTCGTCCCACAGGCCGTACCCCGCCTGCTCGGCCGCGGCCAGCCCGCCGCGCAGCAGATCCGCGAGGCGCTGCTCCAGCTCCGTCGCACCCGCGGTGACCCGCTCGGCCCGGCGCTCGGCCCGCCGCCGTGCCGCCTCGGGATCGGCGGACCCGCTCGGGGAACTCCCCTCCTCCCGAGCCTGCTTGCTCCCGGCGCGCTTGCGTCTGGCCGCGAGCCACTGCTCGGCCCAGTCCGGCGGCTCGGCGGACGCCGGCACCGAGCCGTCGTCGCCCGCCCACAGCAGGAGCAGCCCGAGCGCATGCTTGCACGGGAACTTACGACTCGGGCAACTGCACCTGTACGCCGGGCCCGCTGCGTCGGCGAGATCGACCACCGTCTGATACGGCCTGCTGCCGCTGCCCTTGCACAGCCCCCACACCGTCCCCTCTCCGCTCCCCGCCTCGGACCACGGACCGGCCGTGCCGAGCTTGCCTCCCGCCCTGCGTGACGCGGCGTCAGGCGCCAGTGCCAGCACCTGTTCCGCGGTCCAGCGCACCCCCTGCTCAGTCATGTCTCCGACGGTAGGTCCCGCCACTGACAATCGGTCCGGAGCTTGCGTTTGTGCAGGTCAGAGCGATTGTCAGTGGCGTGGTGCACGGTAGATGCCAGATCCGAACCGGCCGAGCTGGAGGGGACCTCAGCCATGTCTGTCACGTCTGCGTCCGTGCGACCGACCACCGCGGAACCGAGCCACGGTGAGAGCGCCGAGGCGCTGCGGCCGCACGCCGAGCACGCCTTCGCCGCCGAACTCGCCGCGCTCGCCGCGCAGGACGACCGCCCGCGCCCGGCCCGCTGGAAGCTGTCGCCGTGGGCGGTGGCGACGTATCTGCTCGGCGGCACCCTGCCGGACGGCACGGTGATCACACCCAAGTACGTGGGTCCGCGCCGGATCGTCGAGGTCGCCGTCACCACGCTCGCCACCGACCGCGCCCTGCTCCTGCTCGGCGTGCCCGGTACCGCCAAGACCTGGGTCTCGGAGCACCTGGCCGCCGCGGTCAGCGGCGACTCCACCCTGCTCGTGCAGGGCACGGCCGGCACCCCGGAGGAGGCGATCCGCTACGGCTGGAACTACGCGCAGCTGCTCGCGCACGGCCCCAGCCGTGACGCCCTCGTACCCAGCCCCGTCATGCGGGCCATGGCCGAGGGCATGACGGCCCGTGTCGAGGAGCTGACCCGTATCCCGGCCGATGTGCAGGACACGCTGATCACGATCCTGTCCGAGAAGACGCTGCCCGTTCCGGAGCTGGGCCAGGAAGTCCAGGCGGTCCGCGGCTTCAATCTCATCGCCACCGCCAACGACCGGGACAGAGGCGTCAACGACCTCTCCAGCGCGCTGCGCCGCCGCTTCAACACCGTGGTGCTGCCCCTGCCGGAGAGCGCCGACGCCGAGGTCGACATCGTCACCCGCCGGGTCGAGCAGATCGGCCGTTCCCTCGACCTGCCGGCGGGGCCCGACGGCATCGAGGAGATCCGCCGGGTGGTGACCGTCTTCCGGGAGCTGCGCGACGGCATCACCGCCGACGGCCGCACCAGGCTCAAGTCGCCCAGCGGCACGCTGTCCACGGCCGAGGCCATCTCCGTGGTGACCAACGGCCTTGCCCTGTCCGCGCACTTCGGCGACGGCGTACTGCGCCCGGGCGATGTCGCCGCCGGCATCCTCGGTGCCGTGGTCCGCGACCCCGCGGCCGACAAGGTCATCTGGCAGGAGTATCTGGAGACCGTCGTCCGCGAGCGCGAGGGATGGACGGACTTCTACCGCGCATGCCGGGAGGTGAGCGCGTGAACGACACCGGCCGGCCCCAGCCCTGCGGCTCCGGGCCGCTCCTGCTGGGCGTGCGGCACCACGGCCCCGGCTCCGCCCGCGCGGTGCGCGCCGCCCTGGACGCCGCCCGGCCCGCCGCCGTCCTGATCGAGGGCCCGCCCGAGGCCGATGCGCTGATCCCGCTGGCCGCCGACCCGGAACTGCGGCCGCCCGTCGCCCTGCTCGCCCATGCCGTGGACGAGCCAGGCCGCTCGGCGTTCTGGCCGTTCGCCGAGTTCAGCCCGGAATGGGTGGCGATCCGCTGGGCCCTCGAACAGGACGTCCCGGCCCACTTCATCGACCTGCCGGCCGCGCACACGCTCGCGTGGGAGGAGGAACGGGGAGAGCGGGGGGAAGAGGGCGGGCAGGACGATCCTGCCGTGTCCGGACCGCACGCCGCGCCCGGCGCCGCGGAAACCGCTGCGGGCCCTGACAACGCCGAAAGCAGCAGGGACGGCGAGGGCAGTCGGGACGGCGGCGAGCAGGTCCGTGTCGACCCGCTCGCCGCGCTCGCCGAAGCCGCCGGATACGACGACCCCGAACGCTGGTGGGAGGACGTCGTCGAGCACCGGGGCCCGGGAGGGCGGGACCCCTTCGCCCCGTTCGCCGCGCTGGAGGAGGCCATGGGCGCACTCCGGGAGCGGTACGGCGCCGGCGGGCACTCCCGGGACCTGGTCCGCGAGGCGTACATGCGGCTCCGGCTGCGGGCGGCGCGCAAGGAGTTCGGGGACGGGCTGGCCGTGGTCTGCGGGGCCTGGCACGTGCCCGCGTTGCGCGTGAAGACGACCGTCGCCGCCGACCGGGCCCTGCTGAAGGGGCTGCCCAAGGTGAAGGCCGACCTGACCTGGGTGCCCTGGACCCACCGCAGACTCGCCCGGTCCAGCGGATACGGCGCGGGCATCGACTCGCCCGGCTGGTACGGCCATCTGTTCCACCACGCCGCCGACCGGCCGGTCGAGCGCTGGCTGACCAGGGTGGCGCGGCTGCTGCGTGAGGAGGACCGGATCGTCTCCTCCGCCCATGTCATCGAGGCCGTCCGGCTCGCCGAGACCCTGGCGGCGCTGCGCGGCCGCCCGCTGCCCGGGCTGAGCGAGACCACGGACGCCGTGCGCGCGGTGATGGGCGACGGCTCGGACGTGCCGCTGGCGCTGGTGCACGACCGGCTGGTCGTCGGGGACGTCCTCGGCGAGGTCCCGGAGTCGGCACCGGCGGTGCCGCTGCAGCGCGACCTGGCCCGGCAGCAGCGTTCCCTGCGGCTCAAACCGGAGGCGCTGGAGCGCGGACTGGAACTGGACCTGCGGGGTGACACCGACGCCAACCGCAGCAGGCTGCTGCACCGGCTGCGGCTGCTCGGCGTCGGCTGGGGCGAACCCACGCGCTCACGGGGAAGTACGGGCACCTTCCGGGAGACCTGGCGGCTGCGCTGGGAGCCGGAGCTGTCGGTGCGGGTCGCCGAGGCGGGCGTGTGGGGGACGACGGTACTGGCGGCGGCACAGGCCAAGGCCGAGGCGGACGCGACGGCCGCGCGCACCCTGGCCGACGTCACCGCGCTGGCCGAGCAGTGCCTGCTCGCCGGTCTGCCGGACGCCCTGCCCGTGGTCATGCGGGTGCTCGCCGACCGGGCGGCGCTCGACACGGACGTCGGCCATCTCGCCCAGGCCCTGCCCGCCCTGGTCCGCTCCCTGCGCTACGGCGACGTGCGCGGCACCGACACCGGTGCGCTGGCCGGCGTCGCCGCGGGCCTCGCCGAACGGATCTTCGTCGGCCTCCCCCCGGCGTGCGCCGCCCTCGACGGCGACGCCGCGGAGGAGATGCGCGGCCATGTGGACGCCGTGCATGCGGCGGTGGGGTTGCTGTCGGAGACGCCGGCTGGTGCTGATGCGGGGGCAACGGATCAGGTTGCCGTCTCCGGAGCCGGGTTGGGCGGTCTGCGGGACCGGTGGCGGGGCGTGCTGCGGACGTTGTCGTTGCGAGACAGCGTGCCCGGTGTGTTGCGGGGGCGGGCCGTGCGGTTGTTGTTGGACGACGGGGAGTTGCGGCCCGGGGAGGCGGCGCGGCTGATGGGACTCGCGCTGTCGCCGGGGACGCCGCCGGCAGACGCGGCAGCCTGGATCGAGGGCTTCGTCGGCGGCGGGGGCGGGCTGCTGCTGGTGCACGACGAGCGGCTGCTCGGGCTGGTGGACAGTTGGCTGACGGGGGTGTCGGCGGAGGCGTTCACGGACGTACTGCCGCTGCTGCGGCGCACGTTCGCCGCATATGAGCCGGGAGTGCGCAGAACGCTCGGTGAACTGGTCCGGCGCGGCGCCGCAGACCCGTCGGCCGGCCGGGCGGCCTACGGAGCCGTCACGCCCGGCTTCGCCGCCGAACCGGACACCGGGCGTGCCGACGCCGTGCTGCCGGTACTGCGGCTGCTGCTCGGCCTGGACGACGCGGCCGGGTATGGCGAGGACACCAGGCTTGCGGGGGTGGGCGCATGACGACCGATGTGAGGCCGACCGGTGTGAGGCCGGCGGATGTCGGCGATCCGGCGGGGGAGAGGCTGCGGCGGTGGCGGCTGGTGCTCGGCGGCGATCAGGCCGACGGCACCGGATGTGCCCTGTCGGGACGGGACGCGGCGATGGACGGCACGCTCGCCGCGCTGTACGGCAAGGGGGACAGGCCGCAGGCGGGACACGACCGTTCGGCGGGGCTCGGTGCCTCGGCCCCGTCCGTGGCGCGCTGGCTCGGGGACATCCGCACGTACTTCCCGTCGTCCGTCGTCCAGGTCATGCAGCGCGACGCCATCGACCGGCTCGGCCTCGCCTCGCTGCTGCTGGAGCCGGAGATGCTGGAGGCGGTGGAGGCGGACGTGCACCTGGTCGGCACGCTGCTGTCGCTGAACAAGGCGATGCCGGAGACGACGAAGGAGACAGCACGCGCGGTCGTGCGCAAGGTCGTCGAGGACGTGGAGAAACGGCTCGCGAACCGTACCCGGGCCACCCTCACCGGCGCCCTCGACCGCAGCGCACGGATCAGCCGCCCACGCCACCACGACATCGACTGGAACCGCACCATCGCGGCCAACCTCAAGCACTACCTGCCGGAGTACCGCACGGTGGTACCGGAACGGCTCGTCGGATACGGGCGCGCCGCGCGGTCGGTGAAGAAGGAGGTCGTGCTCTGCATCGACCAGTCCGGGTCGATGGCCGCGTCCGTGGTCTACGCCTCGGTGTTCGGCGCAGTCCTCGCCTCCATGCGGTCGATCAGTACCCGGCTGGTCGTCTTCGACACGGCGGTGGTCGACCTCACCGACCAGCTGGACGACCCGGTCGACGTCCTCTTCGGCACCCGGCTCGGCGGTGGAACGGACATCAACCGGGCGCTCGCCTACTGCCAGTCACAGATCAGCCGGCCCGCCGAGACCGTGGTCGTGCTGATCAGCGACCTCTATGAGGGCGGCATCCGCGACGAGATGCTCAAGCGGGTGGCGGCAATGAAGGCGTCCGGGGTGCAGTTCGTGGCGCTGCTCGCGCTGTCGGACGAGGGCGCGCCCGCGTACGACCGGGAGCACGCGGCGGCGCTGGCCGCGCTCGGCGCACCGGCCTTCGCCTGCACGCCCGACCTGTTCCCCGAGGTCATGGCCGCAGCGCTCGAAAAACGGCCGCTGCCGATACCGGACACCGCGTGACGCCGGGCGGTAAAGGGCGGAGAAGACGGGGAGAGAGGAAGGGCAGGGAGAACGGGGAGGGAGGAAGGGGAGAGAGCGAGGGCAGAGAGCGAGGGCAGAGAAAGGGGGGAGCGAAAAGGGACATGGCTACCCATCGGTAACACCGGGCTTGCGCTGCCTCGGGCGGGTCGTGCAAGGATCGGCGGAGCCCGTGTCGTACCGAGCCGAGGATGTTCACCTCCTTGACCTTCCCAGCAGCCTTCCTTGGTACCACCGTGCGCGTGCTGCGTACGGCGGGCGGGCGGCGTGTGCTCCAACTGGTGCTGCTGGTGGGCGGGCTGTTCACACTGGGTTTCCTCTGCGGCGAACAGGCGCATGCGGCCGATGGAGTCCCGGTGCCGGCGAAGGTGACGTCGGCGCCGTCCGGGGTGACCGGACAGAAGGGCCCGGCAGGTGCGGTACGGACGGTCGGCGACGTGGTGACCACCGTTTCCCGGCCCCTCGAAGCCACGGTCGGCGCCCAAGCCGTTGAGAAGCCACGGTCTTCGACGCCCTCCCTGCCCTCGACGCCCTCCCTGCCCCTGCCGGACCTCACCCGGGCGCCGGATGACCTCCCCCAAGTCCCGGACAGGCCCGTACAGCTGACGCCCGAGCCGAAGTCCACGGCGCCCCGCGCACAGGAGCACGGTGGTGCGGCGGTGCCCGGTTCGACGGAGCAGGTGCGGCGGCACGCCCGCGCGTGGGCCCGTACCGCCGGCGGCGCACCGGCGCCGGTCGCCACGTACGGCCCGGCGGTCACCCGTGCGTCCCAGCAGGCGGCGTACATCCCCGCGCACCACGGCACCGCCGCCGCGGGAGCCCCCGGCTGCCCCTCGCCGGGTGGAGACCCGGACGGTGTGCTCGGCAAGCAGGCGGCCGACGGCACCGCGTCCCGTCACGGTGACGCGCATGCCGTCACCCTCGACCACCGGGCGCCACTGCGGCTCGCGCCGGGCGCCGCGGCGTGTGCCGACGCGCCCTGCACCCGGGAACGGCACCGAGACATTCCCGTCTTCCCCGGCTAGCCGGCACGGCCGACCTCTCCGCCACGGACCTGACGAGCAGGGGCGGAACGGGTCTGCCCGTCCGTCCGGACACCCAGCGGCGAGCCTGATCCGCGTTCGCTCGTTCTCGTGCTCGCGTGGTGGTGTGTTCCGCGTTCAGCGGTCTGCGGACGGAATCCCCAGCTGACTCCAGCCGACTTCAGCCGGTTCCGGCTGTTCCTGAAGGACTTGACGCACGCAATGAACAAGAACATCCGTCGTTCGATCGTGATAGCCGCCGGTGTCACCGGTGCATGGGCGCTCGGTTCGGCCGTCGCCAGCGCGGACGAGCTGTCCGGCACCTCCGTCTCCGTTCCGGACGCGGGTACCGACACTGTCACCGGCACGGTCGACGGCGTCCTCACCGGCGTCCACGACACCGTCTCCGGTCCGACCGGCACGGCCACCTCGGCCACCCGGCCCGCGCGGACGACTCAGACGACTCAGACTCAGACGGCGCAGACGGCGCGGACGACGCGGACTGCAGCCACGACCAGCGGTACCGCCACAAAGATCCGGGGCGCTCAGGAGGCCGGTGCGGAGCGGCAGCGGGTGCACGGGCACGTCCGGACCGGCGTCCAGCCCGACGGGGCGCACCTCACCGGCCACGCCGCCCGTGCGGGCGCGCACGCCGCGCCGGTCGCATCCCGCGAAGGCGTTCCGAACGGCACTGCGCAGGACGGGATCGACTACCTGTTCGGTCCGCTGTCCTCCTTCGCCCCCGAGGTGGAGGAGGCTCTGGCCGCCGCGCAGACCAGGCTTCAGGCCACGCAGGAGATTGCCCGGCTGAAGACGCAGGGGGTCGAGGGCGCTGTCCGGACGGCCGTACGGCAGACCGTCGCCGGCGCGCAGGGCCGGACCGCCGGTGCCGCGGCCGTCGCACGCGGCACGGTGGCCGAGGCGGCGGGCGCGGCCGACGCCTCCGTCGCCGACGTGCCCGCACACATCACCGGTACGGCCACGGGTGCCGGGCAGCGGGTCGTCGGCACGGTCCGGGCCGTGCCCGGCGCGGTCACGCCGGTGGCGGACGGAGCGGCTGCCGCGGCGGTCCCGCCGGTGGCCTCCGCGGCGGTACACGGCGCTGCGCCGCTCGCCGGCCAGTCGGTGGCGGGCGCGGAGGGCGCTGCCGGGCACGCGGTGGCGGGCGTGCAGGGCGTCGCCGGGCACGCGGTGACGGGTGTGTACGGGACCGCCCGGGACACCCTCGTCCAGGTGGACGGGGTCGCCGGTGGCACCGTCGCCGGTGCACAGGGCATTGCCGGGGGCGTCGTGTCGGGTGTGCACGGGACTGCCGGCGCTGCGGTGTCGGGTGCATACGGGGCCGCCGATGCCGCCGTGCGGGACGCGTACGGAACCGCCGGCGACAGCGCCTCTGGCGCATACGGCACCGTCTCCGGTGCATACGGGACTGCTGATGCCGCCGGTGCCGGGGCGTACGGAACCGCCGGGGGCGCCGTTCACTCGGTCCACCGGGTTCACGGGATCGCCACGGGCGCCGCCGGTGAGGCGGGGTCCCTCGGCGCGGGTGTGGGGTCGTACGCCGGTGGGCTGGTCGGGCAGGTCGGGCGGGACACCGCGGAGGCGGTGCTGCCGCCGGTGGTCTCCGGCGTCGTGCGCGGAGTCGTGCCGGTCGCAGGGCAGGCCGTCGTGGACGCGGGCGCCCTCGGCCACGGTGTGGCCGGTGACGTCCAGCCCTTCGCGGGCGGTGTCGTCGGAGCCGTACCGCCGCTCGTGCACGGTGCGACCGCGCGGACCGGGACCTTCGCCGAGGGCGTGGCCGCCCAGGCGCCGCCCTTCACAGCCGGAATCACGGCGGCGACCGTGCCGCTCGCGGACACCGCCACCCGCGCGGTCGGGCAGACCGCGGACGCCGCCACCCACGCGGTCGCGCAGACCGCGGACACCGCGGCCGGGGCTGTGCACCAGGCGACCGGCACCGTCGCGGGGACCCTGCGGCCCGTGACCGGCCAGGTAGGCAAGGTCGGTCAGGTCGTGGGGCCGGTGGTCGGCGGGGTCGGGGGGAGCGCGGCCGGGATGGTGCACGGTGTCGCGGGTGAGGCCGGGACCTACGCGGACGGAGTCGCCGGTGCCGGTGTGCCGCTCGCCGGGCAGGCCGAGGCCTTCGCTCACGGGCTCGACGGCACGGTCCGGGACAGCGGGGGTCCGCTCGCCGGGCATGCCGTCGACGGAGCCGCGGGGGTCACCCGTACGGCCGTACCGGCGTACTCCCAGAACCTCCGGTACCGGGGCTGAGCGCCCTCCACCGCTCCGCGGGGTGTCCGTGCCCGGGCGGCCGAATGCCGTCGGCGCGTCCGGTCGGGACCCCGCGGTCCGGGCGGGTGGTCCCCATTGGGGTGGGGATCAACCGCCCCGGCCCCGGACCCACCGGGGCCGCCCCGGAGGCCTCACCGGGTCAACCCCAGCCCGGTGAGGCCTCGCACACCACTCCGAAGTCCCCCAACCGTCGGCACGGCGTGTCAGGAATCGCGGCATCATGTGACAGGTATCACCGCTCGTGTGTGACCCTCGATTTAGGGAGCCCCCGCAAGCGGCGATAACCTGCGAGACGGACATGCCGCGCGCTCGGACACCGTGTGCGCCTCCCCTGTGACAAGCGGACGTCACGTTGCCCTTCGCGGCACGCCCACGCATCCAACGAACCGCGAGATCACTGATAGGGACGGAAGCGCGTGGACCTGTTCGAGTACCAGGCGAGGGACCTCTTCGCCAAGCACGATGTACCGGTGCTGGCCGGTGAAGTCATCGACACGCCTGAGGCGGCGCGCGAGATCACCGAGCGGCTGGGCGGCAAGTCGGTCGTCAAGGCGCAGGTGAAGGTCGGTGGTCGTGGCAAGGCCGGTGGCGTGAAGCTGGCCGCCTCCGCGGACGAGGCCGTCGCCCGTGCGACGGACATCCTCGGCATGGACATCAAGGGCCACACGGTCCACAAGGTCATGATCGCCGAGACCGCTCCGGAGATCCTCGAGGAGTACTACGTCTCCTTCCTCCTCGACCGTGCCAACCGCACCTTCCTCTCCATCGCCTCCGTCGAGGGCGGCATGGAGATCGAGGAGGTGGCGGCCACCCGTCCGGAGGCTGTCGCCAAGACCCCGATCGACCCGATCGACGGTGTGGACGAGGCCAAGGCCCGCGAGATCGTCGCGGCTGCCAAGTTCCCGGCCGAGGTCGCGGACAAGGTCGCGAACGTCCTCGTCAAGCTGTGGGACACCTTCATCAAGGAGGACGCCCTCCTCGTCGAGGTGAACCCGCTGGCCAAGGTCGCCTCCGGTGAGGTCATCGCCCTCGACGGCAAGGTGTCGCTCGACGACAACGCCGAGTTCCGTCACCCCGACTTCGAGGAGCTCCACGACAAGGCCGCGGCCAACCCGCTCGAGGCCGCCGCCAAGGAGAAGAACCTCAACTACGTCAAGCTCGACGGCGAGGTCGGCATCATCGGCAACGGCGCCGGTCTCGTGATGAGCACCCTGGACGTCGTCGCGTACGCCGGTGAGAAGCACGGCGGCGTCAAGCCCGCCAACTTCCTCGACATCGGCGGTGGCGCCTCCGCCCAGGTCATGGCGAACGGCCTGGAGATCATCCTGGGCGACCCGGACGTCAAGTCCGTCTTCGTGAACGTCTTCGGTGGCATCACCGCCTGCGACGAGGTCGCCAACGGCATCGTGCAGGCCCTGAAGCTTCTGGAGGACCGCGGCGAGAAGGTCGAGAAGCCGCTCGTCGTCCGCCTCGACGGCAACAACGCCGAGCTGGGCCGGCAGATCCTCACCGACGCCAACCACCCGCTGGTGCAGCGCGTCGACACCATGGACGGCGCGGCCGACAAGGCCGCCGAGCTGGCCGCCGCCAAGTAAGCACTCAGGACGAGGACACCAACACACCATGGCTATCTGGCTCAACAAGGACAGCAAGGTCATCGTCCAGGGCATGACCGGCTCCACCGGCATGAAGCACACCAAGCTCATGCTCGGCGACGGCACGAACGTCGTGGGCGGCGTGAACCCGCGCAAGGCGGGTCAGACCGTGGACTTCGACGGCACCGAGGTACCCGTCTTCGGCACCGTCAAGGAGGCCATCGAGAAGACCGGCGCCAACGTCTCCGTCATCTTCGTGCCGGAGAAGTTCACCAAGGACGCCGTCGTCGAGGCCATCGACGCCGAGATCCCGCTGGCCGTCGTCATCACCGAGGGCATCGCCGTGCACGACTCGGCGTCCTTCTGGGCGTACGCCGGCAAGAAGGGCAACAAGACCCGCATCATCGGCCCGAACTGCCCCGGCATCATCACCCCGGGCCAGTCGAACGTCGGCATCATCCCGGGCGACATCACCAAGCCGGGCCGCATCGGCCTGGTGTCGAAGTCCGGCACGCTGACGTACCAGATGATGTACGAGCTGCGGGACATCGGCTTCTCGACGGCCGTCGGCATCGGTGGCGACCCGATCATCGGCTCCACCCACATCGACGCCCTGGCCGCGTTCCAGGACGACCCGGAGACCGAGCTCATCGTGATGATCGGTGAGATCGGTGGCGACGCCGAGGAGCGTGCCGCGGCGTTCATCAAGGAGAACGTGACCAAGCCGGTCGTCGGTTACGTCGCGGGCTTCACCGCGCCCGAGGGCAAGACCATGGGCCACGCCGGCGCCATCGTGTCCGGCTCCTCCGGCACCGCGCAGGCCAAGAAGGAGGCCCTGGAGGCCGCGGGCGTCAAGGTCGGCAAGACGCCGACCGAGACGGCGAAGCTGGCCCGCGAGATCCTGGCCGGCTGAGGCACGTCAGCCGAGCGCCGGTAGGCCCGTTCCCCGGGGTGGGGGCGGGCCTACCGGCGCTTCCCGCACCGTTCACCCGGGTTCCGGTAGCAGCCTCTCCGGCCCCTTGGCGGCAGCCCCCAGCTTTGCCCGCAAGGCCTGTTCCTCCCGGGACAGCGGCCCCATGACCCCCACCGCCGGCACCCCCTCCACCGCCTGAGCCGGGGCGATCGGGGCCTCGTAGTGCGTCGGTGCCGTCCGCAGCGTGAGTGTCGTCGCGCCGACGATCGTCACGGTGAACGCGATCGCCGCCCGGGTCCAGAGCACGTTCTGCCGCTCGCAGCCGGCCCGGATCACCGTCGGCCTGCCCGCGCGCAACTGCTCCTTCGAGGCCAGTTCGAGCAGCCGGCGGTGCAGTTCCGCGGGGTCGGCCAGTTCCGGCAGCCGCGCGGCCACCGCCTCCCGTGCGTGGGTCAGCCGCATCGCCGCCGCCGGCGTGCTGGCCTCCGTCTCCGCCGCCGTCTCCGGGAGGTCGAGGCCCACACCGTCGTAGAGCACGAGCGTGCGCCGGTACGACGGCGGAAGCGTCAGCAGGACGTGCAGCAGCGCGTGGCCGGCCGGATCGGCGGGCGGCGGCTCCGGGTGCCGGTAGCGGGGCCGGAAGCGGTGCCAGGGCGAGAGCGCGCAGTCGTACGCCACCGCCCGCACCCAGCCGCCCGGATCCCGGTCCCGGGCCAGCTCGGGCCAGCGCTGCCAGGCCAGCTGGAAGGCCCGCTCCACGGATTCGCGGGCCAGTTCCCGGCGCCCGGTGAGCAGATACGTCTGGCGTACGAGGGCGGGGGCGCAGAACGCGTACAGCGCGTCGAAGGCCTGAGCCGGCGTCAGGGGCTCGGCGGTGACGGGCGCCGTGCGTGCGGCAGCGACAGCAGCAGAAGCAGCAGCAGGGGCAGCGGTGGGGGAGGGGGCAGGGGCTGTGGCCGCCCCGGGCGGTGTCTCCGGGGCCGCCTCGGCCGTCGTCGTCTCCTCGGCCGCCGTTGTTTCCTCGGCTGCCGCCGGTGCGGCGAGCGCCCGCAGCAGCCTGGCGTAGGCCGCGCCCTCACGTCCGTGCGGAACGCGGCGGCCGGACTCCCACGCGCGGATCGTCGAGCGGCTGACGCCGACCCGCGCGGCGACCTGAGCCTTCGTCAGCGACCGGGACTCGCGAAGCCGTCGGCGTTCCGTCGGCGGTGGCAGCGGGCCGTCGGTGTTCTGAGTCGTCGTCACCATGCGCCCTTCCGTGCGAAAAAGAACATAAACATATATTGGGCGACACATCGGAAGTTCGCCTGTTGCGTGGGGAAAGCGGGTGGCATTGGCAGCATGGCGGGGTGACTCTGCTGACCGCTCGCCGACCGTCGCTGTCGCCCCTGCTGGCCCGGATGCGGGACCGTGAGCCCGGGCTGGCCGCGAGCCTGCTGGCCGGCGCGGTCGCGGCCGGACTCGGATTCGCTTCGTTCGCCGCCCTGCTGATGCTGCTGTGGGTCAGCTCGCCCTATCCCGACAGTGGTCCGGGCGGTGCGCTGCATGTCGCCGCGGCGCTGTGGCTGCTGGCGCACGGCGTCGAACTGGTCCGCACCGACACGCTCTCGGGTGTGCCCATGCCGGTGGGCGTGACCCCGTTGCTGCTGCTGGCGCTGCCCGTGTGGCGGGTGTACCGGGCCGCCCGGGACGCGGTGGACGCGCCCGAGGACGCCGACGGCCCGCCGCCCGTACCGGCGCGCACGGTGTGGACCGGGGTCGTCCTCGGCTATCTGGGTGTCGGCGGCGCGATCGCGCTGTACTGCTCGGGAGGCGAACTGCGGGCCTCCTGGCCCTGGGTGACGGTATGTCTGCCGCTGGTGGCGGCGGGCTCGGCGGCGGCCGGGGTGTGGTCGGCGTACGGCTGTCCCCGCGAGCCGGTGCTGAGCATGCTGACGGTGTTGCCGGGGCCGGTGCGGCGGGTGGTGTTCGGCGCGGACGCGCGCGCCCGGGTGGGTACGGCCGTACGGGCCACCGGTGCCGCCACGGCAGTGCTCTTCGGCGGTGGGGCGTTGGTGCTCGGGGTGTCGCTGGTGTGGCACGGCGGGGCGGCGCAGGCTTCCTTCCTCCAGCTGACCGAGGGCTGGACGGGACGGTTCGCGGTGCTGGTGCTCGGTATCGCGCTGATTCCCAACGCGGCGGTGTGGGCCGCGTCCTACGCCCTCGGCCCCGGGTTCCTGCTCGGTGCCGGACACGGGGTGAACCCGTTCGCCTCCGATCCGGCGCCGCTGCTGCCGCCCTTCCCGCTGCTGGCGGCGGTGCCGGACGCGGGTGCCGGGTCGCTGCCGAACTGGCTGGCGGGGCTGGTGCCGGTGGCGGCCGGGGGGATGGCGGGGTGGTTCGTGGCGCGCGGGGCCATGGAGCGGCCGGAGCCGGGCGAGGCGGTTGCGGCCCGGTGGTCGGCCGCCCGTACCGGCGGGGTCATGCTGCTGACCGCGACGGTGTGCGCGGCGGCCTTCGCCCTGCTCGCCGAGCTGGCGGGCGGTCCGCTGGGCGTGGCCGCGCTGGCCCGCTTCGGGCCGGTGTGGTGGCAGACCGGGGGAGCGGTGGGGGCCTGGACGGCGGTGTGCGGGGTGCCGGTGGCACTGGTCGTACGGGGCTGGCTCGTGTGGCGCGGGCGCACGCGGGGCGGGGGGATCCCGGCACAGGGGACAGGGACGGGGCAGGACGGCAAGGCGTCCGCGTCGAACTTCGGGGCGGCGGCCGACGGAACCGGAAACGGGCCGGGGAAGGCGGAGGAGCCGACGACGGGCGAGGCCACGGCCACGGCCGGCGCAGAGCACCAAGGCGCGGAGGGAGGCCGGAGCGGGGAGGAGGAGGGCCAGGAGGGCCACGACGAGGGGGCCGGCAGAGCCAGGGGCAAGGAACCGGGCACCGGCAAGAACCTGGGCCGACCGGAGACCGCGCCCGGCACGGCCGGTGCGGCGGAGGAGGACCCGTACGAGATCCTCCCGGCCGACGACCCGTTCGGCCCCGACTGGTCCGACGACCTCACGCACGCCGCGCGCTGGACGGCCGTACACGAGCCCGCGGCCCCGCGCGACACCTCGGACGACTGCCGTCCGGGCTCCTCGCCGACCGCGCCCGCCTGGCCGCTCCTCCCGGAACGCCCCCGGCCGGCCTCCACCGAACCCGCCCCGGGCTCCGCCGAGCCGGTCGCGGACACCACGGAACAGCCGCCGGAATCCCACTGACCCGACGGCCCGGGCCGCCCGCCACCGCGTCGGCCCGCACCCCGTCACCGAGCCCGCCGGGCCGCCCGTGCCAGGACACCGAGGAGGCCGGCTTCACATGAGGCGATCGCGTCGCGGGGCTTCTTCGCCGGCCCGCACCGGGTCACCTGACCAGCGGCACCGCAGGCTCAGTCGTTGCCGACTCCGAGAACCCCTCGCAGCTCCCGCGGCAGCAGGCTGTCGCAGGACTGTTTGGCCTCGTGGGTGAGGGCGTCGCCGACGCAGGTGTAGTAGTCGCGGTAGACCAGCTGGACCGTGAAGGTCGAGGCGACCAGGACCAGGGCCAGGGAGGCCGTGATCAGACCCCCGACGGCCGCTGTCGTCTGGGGGCGGCCGGGGACGGGCGGCGGGGTCGGGGAGTCCGGGTCCGGCCTGCGCGGCTTGGCGCGCAGGGCGCTGACACCCCAGTACAGGGCGAGTGCGCCCAGGAGCAGGGCCACGTACGGCCAGCTGAACAGGGCGAAGAAGACGGCCCACATGCCGGACAGCAGGGCGTAGCGCGCGCGGCGCTGGGCGGGGTCGGTCGGGTCCCAGCGCATGCCGGATCCGGCCGGTCCGCCGGGGCCCTGGGGGCCGCCGCCGGGCCGCTCGCCGAAGCCGCCGGGGGAGCGTCCGGGCTGACGGTCGCTCCACTGGCTGCCCCACGGGGAGCCGCCCCCCGAGCCCGGACCGGCACCCTGATGACCCTCGGGATGACGGGGCTGCCAGGGCCGGTCCGGGGTGCCCTCGGGCGGCGGTGCGAACGGGTTGTCGTCCTGCCGTCCGCCGCGCCGCCCGTCGCCGTCGCGGCCGTCCTGACCGGCCCCCTGACCGCCCGGACCGTCCTGCGGGGCCTCGGGAGGCGAGACCGGCCGCTCCCGCAGCAGCATGGCGTCACGCTCGCCTCCCTGGGCCGGGCGCGGAGGGAACGTGAGGAGTCGCGGGCTGCGATCGGGCATCAAAAGAGCGTCTTCCCCTGGGTGACTACGGCTGTCCCACATGAGCTTCCACCCCGACAACGCACCGCACGACGACCGCGTTCCCGAGGCTTCCCCTCCGTGATTCCTTGCGAACGCTACCTTCCGGCCACTCCCCCGTCCCGTGGGGGCCTTCCCGAGTGCCGGTATCGTTGCTGACGGTCGGCCGCTTCGTAGACTTCCCTGTATCGCGGGGTGCGAAGCATTCGTGCGAACGTACAACCGCATGGGCAACCGCCGACCGGACACATCGCCACCCCGAGAAAGGGCCCCATCGTGGCCGCCACCACCGCTGGCCCCGCGGTCAAGCGCCTCGTCGTGCTGGTCTCCGGATCCGGCACCAATCTGCAGGCGCTCCTGGACGAGATCGAGCGCACCGGAGCGGAGCGGTACGGCGCCCGGATCGTCGCCGTGGGGGCCGACCGCGCCGGCATCGAGGGGCTCGCCCGCGCCGAGCGGGCCGGGTTGCCGACCTTCGTGTGCAAGGTCAAGGACTACGCGAGCCGCGAGGAGTGGGACGCCGCCCTCGCCGAGGCCGTCGCCGCGTACGAGCCGGACCTCGTGGTCTCCGCCGGGTTCATGAAGATCGTGGGGAAGGAGTTCCTCGCGCGCTTCGGCGGGCGGTTCGTCAACACCCACCCGGCCCTGCTGCCCAGTTTTCCGGGGGCCCACGGCGTCCGTGACGCGCTCGCGTACGGCGCCAAGGTCACCGGCTGCACCGTCCACTTCGTCGACGACGGCGTCGACACCGGCCCGATCATCGCCCAGGGCGTGGTCGAGGTCCGGGACGAGGACGACGAGAGCGCGCTGCACGAGCGCATCAAGGAAGTCGAGCGAAGGCTGCTCGTCGAGGTCGTGGGGCGGATCGCCCGCAACGGCTATCGCATTGAGGGACGAAAGGTAGTTATCCAGTGACCGCCGAGAGCATCGAGAGCGGCAAGCGGGGCATCCGTCGCGCGCTCGTCAGCGTCTACGACAAGACCGGGCTGGAAGAGCTCGCGCGCGGGCTGCACGAGGCCGGTGTCGCGCTCGTCTCCACCGGGTCCACGGCCTCCCGCATCGCCGCCGCCGGCGTCCCCGTCACCAAGGTCGAGGAGCTGACCGGCTTCCCCGAGTGCCTGGACGGCCGGGTCAAGACCCTGCACCCGAAGGTGCACGCGGGCATCCTCGCCGACCTGCGGCTGGACAGCCACCGGGAGCAGCTCGCCGAGCTGGGCGTGGAGCCGTTCGACCTCGTCGTCGTCAACCTCTACCCGTTCCGCGAGACCGTCGCCTCGGGCGCGAGCGAGGACGAGTGCGTGGAGCAGATCGACATCGGCGGTCCGTCCATGGTCCGTGCCGCCGCCAAGAACCACCCCTCGGTCGCCGTGGTCACCAGCCCCGAGCGTTACGCCGACGTCCTCGCGGCCGTCAAGGACGGCGGCTTCGACCTCGCCGCCCGCAAGCGGCTGGCCGCCGAGGCCTTCCAGCACACCGCCGCCTACGACGTGGCCGTCGCCTCCTGGTTCGCCTCCTCCTACGCGCCGGTCGACGAGTCGGGCTTCCCGGACTTCCTCGGCGCCACCTACGAGCGCAAGAACACCCTCCGCTACGGCGAGAACCCGCACCAGGACGCCGCCCTCTACGTCGACGGCACCGGCGGGCTCGCCGAGGCGGAGCAGCTGCACGGCAAGGAGATGTCGTACAACAACTACACGGACACGGACGCCGCCCGCCGTGCCGCGTACGACCACGACGAGCCCTGCGTCGCGATCATCAAGCACGCCAACCCCTGCGGCATCGCGGTCGGCGAGGACGTCGCCGAGGCGCACCGCAAGGCACACGCCTGCGACCCGGTCTCCGCGTACGGCGGTGTCATCGCCGTCAACCGGCCGGTGAGCCGGGAGATGGCCGAGCAGGTCGCGGAGATCTTCACCGAGGTCATCGTCGCCCCGGACTACGAGGAAGGGGCCCTGGAGGCCCTCACCAAGAAGAAGAACATCCGCGTGCTGAAGGCCCCGAGCGCGCCCTGCAACCGGGTGGAGGCCAAGCAGGTCGACGGCGGTGTGCTGCTCCAGGTCACCGACCGGCTCCAGGCCGACGGCGACGACCCCGCCAACTGGACGCTGGCCAGCGGTGAGGCGCTCGGCGACGAGGAGCTGAAGGAGCTGGCGTTCGCCTGGAAGGCCTGCCGTGCCGTCAAGTCCAACGCGATCCTCCTCGCCAAGGACGGCGCCTCGGTCGGCGTCGGCATGGGCCAGGTCAACCGCGTCGACTCCTGCAAGCTGGCCGTCGAGCGGGCGGGCGAGGAGCGGGCCCGGGGCGCATACGCGGCCTCCGACGCCTTCTTCCCCTTCCCGGACGGCCCGCAGATCCTCATCGACGCCGGTGTCCGGGCGATCGTCCAGCCGGGCGGCTCGATCCGTGACGAGCAGGTCGTCGAGGCCGCCAAGAAGGCGGGCGTGACCATGTACTTCACGGGCACGCGCCACTTCTTCCACTGAGCGGTGAACGGGGCACTGCGCCATGCCGGCGCAGTGCCCAGTAGTTCCTGATCAGTAGTCCCTGATGACCGGTTCCGGGCCCTGGTCCGTCTCGGGTTCTCCGGCCTGGGCGGCCATCGCGTCGAACATCTCCTGGGTCGGCCGGGTGAACAGATACTGGCTGCCGTGGACGCCGATGGCCTGGTTGTGCTCGACGTACGGGCGCAGGATCCGCTCATAGGAGGCGAACGCCGTGCCGTGGTCACCGCCGGCCGCAGCGAGCTCTCCGGCCAGGACGTAGGCACCGAGCAGAGCCTGGGAGGTGCCGCGTCCCGAGGTGGGGGCGGCGCAGTGGGCGGCGTCGCCGACGAGCGCGATACGGCCGGCGGACCAGGTGTCCATCCGGATCTGCGTCATGGCGTCGAAGTACAGGTCGTCGGCGGAGTCCAGGTCGGCCAGCAGGCGGGGAGTCTCCCAACCGAGGTGCGCCGCACGGTCCTTGAGGATCCGGATCTGCGCCTGCCGGTCGCGCCGGTCGACGGACAGCGGCTGGTCGGCCTTGAACAGCAGGCCCGCCCGGGCCCGTTCGTTGTGCCGGACGGTGAACAGGCTCAGCGCGGCCGTCTCGCCGTCGCCGGTGGCCATCCCCTCGTGATCGAGACCAAGGTGGTTGCCGGTTCCCCAGTAGGCGTAGTAGCAGCCCAGATAGTGCGCGAACCCCTCCTCGGGGCCGAACGCCAGCCGGCGGACCGCCGAGTGCGCCCCGTCGGCGCCGATCACCAGGTCGAACCGCTCCGGCGGAGCGTGTTCGAAGGCAACCTCCACCCCCTCGCCGTCGGGCACGAGAGCGGTGACCGAGTCGCCGAACCGGTAGGCGACGCCGGCCTCGACGGCGTGGTCGTGGAGGATCTCCATCAGCTCGTCGATGAGCACCTCCAGCTCACCGGCGTACAGCGCGGCGGGCATGACGGCGAAGGGTTCGCCGGCGGCGTCCACGATGGTGCAGTCGCCGATGCCGGTGTCGCGTTCCTTCACCTGTTCCAGCAGGCCCATCCGGTCCAGCACGGTCAGCGCCCGGCCGCGGAAGTCGACCGCCTGACCGCCCTGCCGCAGCGCGGGGGCACGTTCGACGACCGTCGGTGTGAACCCGTGCCGTGCGAGCCAGTAGGCCACCGTCGAGCCGGCCACTCCTGCCCCGGAGACCAGTACTTTTCTCCCCGGTGACGGCTGTTCTCGGGTGACGCGCAGGTTCACGCGGATCTCCTCTCGGTCCGCTCCGCCGGGCGGCGGAGAAACGTGGTGCACACCCTCCTGGACATCCAGTTCGGTCACGGTGGTTCCGGTCGCGGTGGCGACCGCGGACGGCCGCCGGGCACACCGTGCTTCCTGCTTCGTCGACGGCCTCCGGCCCTCCCCCGAGGGAGCCGGAGGCCGTCCGCCCTGTCACGGCATCAGCAGGGGCGCAGGGACCAGATCGGGTCCCAGGTCGCCGTGCCGGCCTCGTACGCCGTGGAGGTCCAGCGGACGCTGCCGTCCTGGTTGTAGAACCTGGCGACCGTGCCCGGCGTCTGGTTGTTCGTGAACGGGCCGTCGCCGGTCCAGTTGGAGACGGTCCACGTCCGGCACTTGTAGAAGTCGAACTTGGTGCCCCTGACGATCATGCACAGGTGGCCGTAGGCGCAGTCCAGGTCCTTCTTGGCGGCCGCGCCCTGCGGAGCCCTGGTGAGGGTCAGGCCGTCGTACCGGACCTGGCCGGCGGAGGCCGAAAGCGGCTTCGGGTGGCCGGCGAGGACCTGGCCGGCGACCTGCTGGACGCTGGTGACCCGGGTGCCGTCCGGTGTGGCGGCGGTCGCCGCGACCGTGGAGCCGGCGAGGAGGGCGGTGGCCGCGACGAGCAGTGCGGCGGGCTTGGCGATGTTCACGAGTTCCCCCATGTGAACGAACGGTGTCGGTCGCTCCGCCGTGACGCCGTGGCGGAGTGGTTCCACCGTGCCGCCGCAACCCGTACGCCGGTACCTCGGAAGTCTCAGGGTCACTTCCTTCCCGCGGGCGTGTACTCCTTGAGGTAGTGGGCGACGCGGGCGCAGTAGTCGCGGTACTTCGGGGGAACTCCGCCCGCGGCGTTCACCTTCTTGTACGAGGTCCGGTAGCCGGCCGCGGTGAGCACCCGCTTGTCGCCGGGCAGGCCGTCTTTCAGGTGGGAGTCGATGAAGCACAGGTAGCGGCCCATGGCCGGAATGGAGACGGAGGGCGACAGGGGCGGCGTGGGTGTCGCCGACGCGGGGACGCCGTCGTCGCGCATCCACCAGCGCAGCACGGCGGGGGTCCAGCGGGCGATGCCGAACTCCTGCTTGCCGGGGTCGGAGAGGTCCGGGTCGAAGTTGCTCTCGGCCTTCAGCATCGCCGCGATGAGCGCGGGCGTGACGTCGGGCTCGGAGCAGGCGTGGGCGGAGTCCACGACGAGGCGGCGGTAGGCGACCGGAACGCCCTGATCGGTGCGTAGTTCCGAGGCGCCGTAGGAGGCCGATGCGGCATCGCGGGCGTCGTTGCCCCCGTCGTGCGCAGCCCAGTTGCTGATGCCGTAGCCGAGGGCCGCGACGGCGGCGGTGGCGGCAGCGGCCGAGGCGATCACCGCCTGCCGGCGCCTGCGGCGTGGGAACAGCCGGGGCAGGCGCGGCGAGCGGCCCGTGCCGGCCGCCGCCTCGACGCGGCGCAGCAGCGCCTCGGTGGTGATGCGTGCGCCATGGGTACGGGCCAGACAGTCACGGATGATCTCCCGCCAGCTGTCCGGGAGTTCGGGTGACAGGCGCAGTTCGTCGGTGCCGCGGGCGTAGGCGGCGGCCGCGTCGCGGCGGGCCGTCGGGGTGGCGCCGGACAGCGGGAAGGAGTCGGTGAGGACGAGGTGGGCGAGCACACCGAAGGCCCAGACGTCGGCGGAGGGACGGATGCGGCGGCCCCGTTCGCCGATCTCCGCCCACAGCAGCTCGGGCGGGGTGTAGTCGGGGGTGGAGAAGGCCGGGGTGTAGGCGTGGGTGCCCTCCAGTTCGGCAGCCATGTTGAAGTCGGCGAGCCGTGCCGAACCGTCCGCCATCAGCAGCACATTGGCCGGTTTCAGATCCCCGTGCACCCAGCCGGCCCGGTGCAGCTGGGCCAGCCCCTCGCAGATCTGGGCGAGCAGGGCGGGCCCGGAGTCCGGGCGGGGCGAGGCGGCGAGCAGAGCGGACAGGGACCCCTCGGCGCGCTCCAGCACGAGCACGGTGGCGCCGTCGAGTGCGGGCCGGGCCGCGTCGTCCACCACGAGGGTCTCGTACATCCGGATCAGCCGCGGCCGTCTGAGCCGGCGGTGCACATCGACCTCACGCTCGATGAGTTCCCGCAGATGGGCCAGCTGGCGCGGGGTGCCGGTGCCGGTGGGCAGGAACTTCAGGGCGGCGGTGCGCGGCAGTTCGGGCGTGTCGCCGTCCCCGGTGCGCCGGCCCGCGTACACACTGCCGAAGGCACCCGTCGCGATCGGCTCGCGCACCTCCCAGACGCCGACCCGGTAGCCCCTGGGCACCGGCACGGCGTACGGCTCGGTCACCGGGCCGTCCGGCTCACGGGCCCGGACAGGACGACCAGGTCGTCCTCGCGCACCAGGTCGAAGCGGAGCGCCAGGGACACCAGCGACTCCTTCTTGCCATTGAGGCGGGGACCGGTGTCCGCGGTCTCGGGGCCGGGCTTGAGCCGCAGTTTGACCGCCAGGTAGTCGATGTTCCACTGCACCGAGGTGCGGGAGGCGGCCGGCCAGGCGGGGCGCAGCCGGTCGACGACCTGGTCGACGGTGGGCAGCGGGGCGTGCGGGTCGCCGCGCAGCCGCGGCTCGCACAGGGCGGCCAGGACGGCGAAGTAGCGCTTGGTGCGGTCGACGGAGAAGGCCGGGGCGGTGGTGTCGCCGTCCGGACCGGCGCCGTCGCGCAGATAGTCGTGGCGCGGCGCCCACACCTCGATGGTCAGCAGCTCCCCGGCGGCGGGCAGCACGATCCGCGAGAACTCGAACGGGACGGGCGCGTCGAGCCGGCCCGGGCCGACCTTGATGTGCTCACCGGCGCCCTCAGGGTTCTCCACGACGTACGTGTGCCGCGCGGACAGGTTGCTCAGTATCCAGAACGCACCCTGGGCGCCGAGTTCGCCGGCCCGCCGGGAGACCCCGTCGTGCGGGATCCTCAGGTCGTTGCCCGGTGCCCGCCCGAAGCGGAGACGCTCACCGGGGGCGAGCCGGATCTGGGTGCGGTCCTGCCGGTCCTCCGGGGTCGGCGGAGGTACGACGACGATGCTGTACAAGGTGCGGCTCCCCGTGCCTTGCGGCCACCCCGGCCGGGTACGGCTACCCGAGTCAGACTAGGGGGAGACACCAGGGCCGTGCCTCCCCCTGGACGGGTGAGACACGGCCCTCGGTGTTGAATTGGCGCGAACTGTTCCGTCGCGCGGGCGGGTTCAGTACCGGGCGCGGTTGAACCAGGCCTTGCCGTTGGCTCCGCCCACGAAGCAGGCGATCAGAATCGCCAGCACCGTGTGGACGAGGCCCACGATGACGAACGGGTACAGGCCGAGGATCGCGGTGATGATGCCGAAGACCAGGGTCGTGATGCGGACGCCGTTGGCGCCGGTGTTGAACTTCGACGCGAGCACGGCCGCGAACACGCCCCAGGCGAGCGCGAACACCACGAGCCCCCACAGCATGCCGGACGAGTAGTCGGCGAACCGCTGGAAGCTGCTGTCGTCCTGCAGGGCGCTGTCGTGCTTCAGGGAGTTCACGCGCACCGCAGTGATGGCGAACCCGATCACACCGAGGGCCTGGAGGCCGACGATCACCCAGAGCATCACCCGCGCCGCGCTGACGTTGCCCGGCATCGCGGTCATCGGGGCGCCGGCGCCGTACTGCTGCTGGACGGGCGGCGCCGACGGGTAGCCGTAACCGGCACCCTGGGGCTGCTGCGGGTGGCCGTAGCCGGGCTGCTGACCCTGCGGGGCGCCGTAGGGACTGTTCTGGTCGCCGAAGCTCATGGCGGTGTTTCCTCCGTTGAATCGAGTGCTGGGGACGAGGCGCGGCACTGCACGGAGGAGAGTTTCTACAGATGCGGTCCGTCCCCCCGTCGAGCTGCCCGCTGCACTGTGCTGCTCATCGTTCTTGACCGGTTACTGACTTGTCCAGCCGGAAGCCCCAGGTGTTGTGCAAGTGCAACATCGTCGATCATCTGCCGACAAGGCGGTACGGCGCCCCGCCACCCCGGATTGGAACCGGGGCCGGGTCATCCGCGAGGATGGGTGCATGACCGCCCAGATTCTCGATGGCAAGGCCACCGCAGCCGCGATCAAGTCCGATCTGACCGCCCGCGTGGCGGCGCTGAAGGAGAAGGGCACAACGCCCGGCCTCGGCACGATCCTGGTCGGGGACGACCCCGGCAGTCAGAAGTACGTCGCCGGCAAGCACCGCGACTGCGCGCAGGTCGGCATCGCCTCCATCCAGCGCGAGCTGCCGGCCACGGCGACCCAGGAGGAGATCGAGGCGGTCGTACGGGAGCTGAACGAGGACCCGGCCTGCACCGGATACATCGTCCAGCTGCCGCTGCCCAAGGGCATCGACGAGAACCGCATCCTGGAGCTGATGGATCCGGCCAAGGACGCCGACGGGCTGCACCCCATGAACCTCGGCCGGCTGGTGCTGAACGAGCCCGCGCCGCTGCCCTGCACCCCGAACGGCATCCTCTCCCTGCTGCGGGCCCACGGCGTGGAGATCAAGGGCGCCGAGGTCGTGGTCGTCGGCCGCGGTGTCACCATCGGCCGGCCGATGCCGCTGCTGCTCACCCGGCGCAGCGAGAACGCCACCGTGACCCAGTGCCACACCGGCACCCGCGATCTGTCCGCCCACCTGAAGCGGGCCGACATCATCGTCGCGGCTGCCGGCTCCCCGCATCTGATCCGCGCCGAGGACGTCAAGCCGGGCGCCGCCGTGCTGGACGTCGGTGTTTCCCGCAACGCCGAGGGCAAGATCGTCGGCGATGTCCACCCGGACGTCGTCGAGGTGGCCGGCTGGATCTCTCCGAACCCCGGCGGCGTGGGCCCGATGACCCGGGCGCAGCTGCTGGTCAACGTGGTCGAGGCGGCGGAGCGCAGTGCCGGCTGAGCAGGCGCACGGCGGCGAGCCGACCGTGCGCGACGCGATCAGCGCCCCGGACGAGCAGGGGCGGGCGCGGCGTGTCACGCGCCGCTTCCCGCGGATCACCCGGGACACCGCGCGGCCCGAGGGCGGCGGCCGGGCCGCGCCCGGCGACGCCCCGGCCCCGGCGCGGCAGTGGCCCCTGCTCGTGGTGCTCGGCACGGTCGCGCTCGGTCTGCTGCTGACCGCGCTCGACATGTTCCGCTTCGGCACCCTGCTGATCGGTGCCGCTCTGCTGGCCGGCGCGGTCATGCGCTGGATACTGCCCGGCGTCGGCATGCTCGCCGTACGCTCCCGCTTCACGGACATCGCCACGTACGGCGTTCTCGGCCTCGCGATCGCCCTGCTGGCGATGATGGCCCAGCCCGACCCGTGGCTGCGGATCCCGTTCCTGAAGGACACCCTGCACTTCACCATCAGCCAGTAGCGGCGCTCGCAGGGACGGCGGCTCGTCCCCTCCCCCGAGGAGGGACGAGCCGCCGCCTCTTTCAGCCTTCCGCCCAGGAAGCGCCTGTTCAACGCCTGTCCGCGCGCTGTGGCACGGAAGTGACCATTCCGCTACGGTGTCCGCGCGCCGTCCGTGCTCCCGCGCGCCCCCATCCGGGGAACTGGGATCCTCGGGCAGGGCATCCTTGTGGGTAGCCAGGACGGGGAAGCCGGGGGAGAGCAAGGGGGGAATCGATGCCTCGCTGGAAAGACCTGCCCGAGGATCTGGACCCGCAGATCAAGGAGTTCACCAGCCAGGTGCGACGGCTCGTGGACCGCAGTGGCATGAGCGTCGCGGCACTCGCCGACCGCACGGGTTACAGCAAGACGTCCTGGGAGCGTTACCTGGGCGGCCGGCTTCTCGCGCCCAAGGGCGCGGTCGTCGCGCTCGCCGAGGTCACCGGCACCAATCCCGTGCATCTGACCACGATGTGGGAGCTGGCCGAACGCGCCTGGAGCCGGGCGGAGATGCGGCACGACCGCACCATGGAGGCGATTCGCATCTCCCAGGCGCGCGCCGCACTCGGGGACTTCGGCGCGGCGGAGGCGTCCGGCGGCCCGTCCGGCCGCACGGGGGAGGGCCTCGGTCCGGCCATGGGCATCGCCGGTCCGGCGGGCGTCTTTCCGACGATTCCCCCACAGCCGACGGCTCCTGACGCCGACGCCCGGGACGGCGTCGCCCGGGACGGTGCGGGACGTGGTCCGGCCGATCGCAACGGTGCGGGGCGTGGCCCGGCCGACCGTGACGGTGCGGGAGGTCCGGCCGACGGGGAGGGGACCGAGCGTGGTCCGGCCGAGCGGGACTCGACCGGACGTGGGGGGACATCCGGTGCCAACTCGTGGAACCTCGCCGGGTATCAGGGGCCGTCCCCGGCGAGCGCCCGACCCGGAACCGGGGGACGCGCGGGTGCCGGTGCCGCCGTGAACGGTTCCGGTCCCGCCGTCTCGTCCGACGCTGCCGGCCGGGTCCCGGACACGCCGACCCCGTACGGCGGGCAGCAGCCGCACGCACCGGCTCCCCGGCCGGGCGGCGGCGCCCCGGCTCCGGGGAACGCCGGGCGGCAGCGGGTGATCATGTTCGTCTCCGGGCTCGTCGGCGTGCTCGTCGTCATCGCCGCTGTCTACTTCTTCACCCACCGGGGCGGCGCCCAGCACGAGAACACCGCCAAGCCGCCGTCCCCGAGCGCCACCCCGAACGCGAGCGCACCACCCGGGGTCAAGTGCACCGGCTCCGCCTGCAACGGCAAGGACGCCGAGGCCATGGGCTGCAGCGGCGACCTGGTCACCACCGCCCGGACCGTCACCGTCGGCACCACCACCCTGGAGGTCCGCTACAGCAAGGCCTGCGGGACCGCCTGGGGCCGGATCACCGGCGCCGCCCAGGGCGACAAGGTCCAGATCACCGCCGGCAAGGTCCGGCAGACCGGCGAGACCACCACCGTCGGCGACACCATCGCCTACACCCCGATGGTCGCCGTGAAGAACGCGGCGGAGGCCAAGGCCTGCGCGACCCTCGCCTCCGGGCGGACGGCGTGCACGAAGTAACGGCCTGTGCGAAGCAACGGGGTGCGAGAAGCAGGCGGGTGAAATTCCGGGAGCGGGCGCATGGCGGGGCGGATCCTGGGCACGCGAGGAGTACCCCCACGGGAGTCCGGCACTCGGTACCCCCACCTGGCGGTCGCTCCGTCCAACCCTCTCCCGGACGGGCGGCCGCCACTTCGTTCGGCATGTGTGCGGCTTGTGGGCTGATCCACACCGCCCCGGACGTCTCGCATGCCGGATGCGCGATAGCCTGACCGCTGGATCTCTCTTGACGCCAAGAGATCGATCATCCGCCCGGGGCAGGGACGCCCCACCGCCAGCTGTCATACGGAGAACGCCATGACCCGCACTCCCGTGAACGTCACCGTCACCGGCGCGGCCGGCCAGATCGGTTACGCCCTGCTCTTCCGCATCGCCTCCGGCCAGCTGCTCGGCGCGGACGTGCCGGTCAAGCTGCGCCTGCTGGAGATCACCCCGGCGCTGAAGGCCGCCGAGGGCACGGCCATGGAGCTGGACGACTGTGCCTTCCCGCTGCTGCAGGGCATCGAGATCACCGACGACCCGAACGTCGCCTTCGACGGCGCCAACGTAGCCCTCCTGGTGGGCGCCCGCCCGCGCACCAAGGGCATGGAGCGCGGCGACCTGCTGGAGGCCAACGGCGGCATCTTCAAGCCGCAGGGCAAGGCCATCAACGACCACGCCGCGGACGACATCAAGGTCCTCGTCGTCGGCAACCCGGCCAACACCAACGCCCTCATCGCCCAGGCCGCCGCGCCGGACGTCCCGGCCGAGCGCTTCACCGCGATGACCCGCCTGGACCACAACCGCGCGCTCACCCAGCTCGCGAAGAAGACGGGTTCGACGGTCGCCGACATCAAGCGGCTGACCATCTGGGGCAACCACTCCGCCACCCAGTACCCGGACATCTTCCACGCCACCGTCGCCGGCAAGAACGCCGCCGAGGTCGTGAACGACGAGAAGTGGCTGGCCGAGGACTTCATCCCGACCGTCGCCAAGCGCGGTGCCGCGATCATCGAGGCCCGCGGTGCCTCGTCGGCCGCCTCCGCCGCCAACGCCGCGATCGACCACGTGTACACCTGGGTCAACGGCACCGCCGAGGGCGACTGGGCGTCCATGGGCATTCCGTCGGACGGTTCCTACGGCGTCCCGGAGGGCCTGATCTCCTCGTTCCCGGTCACCACCAAGGACGGCAAGTACGAGATCGTCCAGGGCCTGGACATCAATGAGTTCTCCCGTGCTCGCATCGATGCGTCGGTGAAGGAGCTGGAGGAGGAGCGCGAGGCCGTTCGCTCCCTGGGCCTCATCTGAGAGTTCCCTGGACCTGGCAGACGCTCGGCATCCCTCCGCAGGGGTGCCGAGCGTTGCCGTGTGCGGGTGCGTATCGGCTACCCGACGTGGGTGCGCGGGGCCGTTGCCGAGTGCGGGTTCCCTGTGGTTGCTCGCGCCGTTCCCCGCGCCCCTTGGAGGCGCTTTCCGTACCCGGCGACCACCAGTGCCGTGGCCACCAGTACCACCACGCCCACGGTCCGCAGCGCCGGCCCCATGCCGTGCAGCAGGTCGGTGTGGGAGGACAGGACCGTACCGGTGACGGCCACGCCCAGTGCCGCGCCGGTCTCCCGGGCCGTCGTGCCGAGGCCCGAGCCGAGGCCCGCCTGGTGGGACGGGAGTGAGGTGACCACGCCGAGGGTCAGGGCCGGCATGGAGAGGCCGGCGCCGGCGGAGATGACCAGGAGCCAGCAGACGAACACCGCGTAGGGCGTGCCCGCGTCGGCCGTTGAGGCGCCGAGCAGACCGAGGCCGATCAGGGCGAGACCGGTGCCGATGACCGCGCGGGGGCGGCCGGCCCAGCGGGTCGCCAGTTTCTGGGTGGCGGCCATCCCGAACACCAGCGGCAGGATCGCCACCCCGGTGACGGCGGCCCCGAAGCCCTTCACGCCCTGCAGATACTGCGAGTTGACGAAGAACAGCGAGAACAGGCCGAAGAAGCCGGTGGCGGTGCCGAGGGAGGCCGCGCGCAGACGGGGAGAGCCGAAGACACGCGGGTCGAACAGCGGGGCGGGGGAGCGCAGGGCGTGCCGGGTGAAGGCGGCGATCAGGAGCGTGCCCGCCGCGAACGCGCCGAGGATGCGGGCGGAGGTCCAGCCGTAGGCCGGGCCCTCGATTATGCCGAACAGGACCGCCACCAGGCCGGCCGTCAGGAGCAGCGTGCCGAGCGGGTCCGTGTTGCTGCGGGCGGAGCGTTCGGTGTGCGGGACGGTGGCTGAGACCGCCGCGGCGAGTACGGCGGCGAGCGGGACCATGACGGCGAACAGGGCACGCCAGGTGAGGAACTGTCCGGCCAGGCCGCCGCCCAGGTTGCCCGCCGCGCCGCCCAGGCCGATCGACAGCGTCCAGGCACCCATGGAGCGGGCCCGGTGCTCGGGCGCGGACAGGTGCATCAGGATCGAGAGGGTGGCGGGTGTGATCAGCGCGGCTCCGGCACCGGACAGGCCGCGGCCCGCTATCAGGACGGCCGGGCCGGTCGCGAGCGCGCTGGTGGCGGCGCCCGCCGCGAACAGCGCGAGCCCGGTGAGCAGGGCACCCTTGCGGCCGTACCGGTCGCCGAGCGCGCCGGCCGGGATGAGCAGGCCCGCGAAGACGATGACGTAGGCGTCGACGGTCCACAGGATCTCGGTGTGCGACGGGTGCAGGGACGAGGAACCCAGCTGGGGGATGAGGAGGTTGATGGCGGCGACCATGCTCTGGGCGACCAGGACGCAGGCGCACAGCGCGAGCAGGGTGGGGCGTTTCAGGGCGTGCGCGGGCACGGCTCCTCCCGGGAGCTTCGGTGGGTGGTGTGGGGTGCGCTCTCACCGTAGGCTCGCCCGTGACCTGCTTTCCAGTGCAACCTTCGCAAGGAATACCTGCACATGACGCAATCCACCGGGCTGGACCTGAATCTGCTGGTCGCGCTGGACGTGCTGCTGGAGGAGCAGAGCGTGCAGGGCGCCGCCCACCGGCTGCATCTGTCGGAGCCCGCCATGAGCCGCACGCTCGGCCGGATCCGCAAGGCGCTCGGCGATCCGGTCCTGGTGCGTGCCGGGCGCCGGATGGTGCCCACTCCGCACGCGCTGGCCGTGCGGGCCGAGGTGAGCGCGGTGGTGGAGCGGGCCCGTGCCCTGTTCGCGCCGGGCCGGGACACCGATCTGCGCACGGTGACCCGCACGTTCACGATCCTCGGTCACGACTCGATCGCGGCCACCCATGGCGCCGCCCTCTTCGCCCGCGCCGCCCGCGAGGCCCCCGGCATCCGGCTGCGCTTCCTCTCCGAGAGCCATGTGGACGTCCCGGTCCTGCGCCAGGGCACCGCCGACCTGGAGGTCGGGGTGATCGACACGACCGCGCCCGAGGTGCATGTGGAGACGGTGTACGAGGAACGCATGCTGGGCGTCGTACGGGCCGGACACCCGTTGCTCACCGGGGAGTTGACGCCCGAGCGGTTCGCCGGGGAGGCGGGACACCTCATCGTCTCCCGGCGCGGCAGGCAGCACGGGCCCATCGACGACGCACTGGAGGAACTCGGTCTGAAGCGGCGTGTGGTGGGCAGCGTCGGCACCTATCCCGCCTCGCTGTTCGTGCTGCGGGAGACCGACCTGATCGGACTGATCAGCCACTGGGGCCGCTCGCTGGCCGACACCCTCGGCCTGGTCACCTTCGAGATCCCGCTCCCGCTCCCCGCGATCGGCGTCGGCTTCGCCTGGCACCCCCGCCACGATGCCGACCCCGCCCATGCCTGGCTGCGCGGCTGCATCAGGGAGCTGATGACCCAGCAGGCGGCCGTCCGCTAGGGGGTGTCGTTTGGCTCATCCCGGCGTCGCGGGCCGCGGGGCGGCGGAAGACGAGGGCGCCGCTGCTTCGATGCGGGCTGCCAGGCCGTCGAGGAGGGCGGTCAGGCCGAACTCGTACAGCGAGGCGGGCGTGAGGTCGGCCTCGGCGGCGACCGAGGCGAAGTGCGGCAGACGGCCCTGGGACAACAGGGCGGTCATCCGGCCGTGCTGGGCGTCCATCCACTGCTCCCCGGTGATCCCGCTGGTCTGTGCGGCGCGGGCTTCGGGTTCTGTGTCGATCGCCTGCCCCCGGACATGTCCGAAGAGGGTGACGGCCGCGTGCATGCGGGTGCCGGCGTCCAGTCCGAGGCCGTCCAGGGCGGCCAGGGCCCATTCGATGTGCCGCATGCCGTGGGGCGCGAGCAGGGGCCGGCGGAGGTTGAGAGCCGCGGCCAGCCACGGGTGGTCCTGGTACAGCCGCCACTGGATCGCCGCGGACAGCTCCAGCCGGGCGCGCCAGCCTTCCGGCGGCCGGGCCGGCAGCGGCTCGCTCGCGAAGGCGGCGTCCACCATCAGCGCGATCAGCTGTTCCTTGTTGGCGACGTGCCGGTAGAGCGACATGGTCGGCATGCCGAGTTCCGCGGCGATCCGCCGCATGGTCAGCCCCGCCGTTCCCTCGGCGTCGGCAAGGGCGACGGCCGCACGGACGATGCGGGCCCGGACGGCCGGGTCGTCGGTGGAGGACCGGGCCGAGCGCGGCTGCGGCCCGGGGTCGGCGACCACGGTCCCGACCCCGGGCACGGCCCGTACCAGGCCCTCGTGCCGCAGCGTCGCCAGCGCCTTGCCGGCGGTGGCCATGGCCACCCCCCACCGCCGGGTGATCGCCCGGGTGGACGGCACGCGGTCACCGGGGGCGAGTTCGCCCGTCCGGATGCGGCGGCGCAGTTCTCCCGCGATCTGTGCGTACGGCGGCTGAGCCATGGCGGCGACCTCCTGCCGACCGAAGCGGTCTCGGACCCTGGTGCACTAGTGCACCCTAACCCTCCCGCACTAGAGCACTTTCATCAACTGCTCACTGGGAGAGGGGTGTTCGTGCTCGTACGTTGTACTCATGACGACAGAAAAGAAGGTTCTGATCTCCGGCGCCGGTGTGGCCGGCCTGGCACTCGCCCACTGGCTGGAGCGCCATGGCCTGCGGCCCACGGTGATCGAACGCGCCCCGCACGTCCGGCACGGCGGTTACGCCGTCGACTTCCGCGGCGAGGCCCTCGACGTCCTGGACCGGATGGGCCTGCTGGAGTCGATCCGGTCGCTGGACACCGCCATGGGCGACGCGGCGATGGTGGACGCCGACGGCAGGCGGTACGCCACCCTGCCGGCCGCGGTCTTCGCGGGCGACCTGGAAGTCCCCAAGGGGGAACTGACCCGGCTGCTGTACGAGGCTGCCCGGGACAGGGCGGAGTTCCTCTTCGGCGACTCCGTCCGCGCGGTGCGGCAGGACGCCGGCGGCGTGGACGTCACGTTCGAGAACGGGCCGCCGCGCAGGTTCGACCTGCTGGTCGGTGCCGACGGGCTGCACTCGCGGACCCGAGCGCTGGTCTTCGGCCCCGAGGAGCACTTCGTACGCTCCCTGGGCATTTACACCGCGATCTTCAGCCTGCCGAACCACCTGGGGCTGAACCACACCGGGCAGGTGTACGTCTCCCCGGGCAGGGCGGCCAACATATTCGCCGGTGACGTGACCGGCCGGGCCAGGGCCGCCCTGCACTTCGCCGCCGGGCCGCTGGAGTACGACCGTCGCGACACCGGCGCACAGCAGCGCATCGTCGCCGAACGGTTCGCCGGTGAGGGCTGGGAGATCCCGCGGCTGCTGACGGAGATGCGGACGGCCGAGGACTTCTGGTTCGACGCCAACGCCCAAGTGGTGATGGACACCTGGAGCAGCGGACGGGTCGTTCTGCTCGGTGACGCCGGCCACTGCGCGGCCCCCACCTCGGGCCGCGGCACGTCCCAGGCGCTGATCGGCGCGTATCTGCTGGCCGGCGAGCTGGCACACGCCCGCGGCGACCACACGGCGGCGTTCGCGGCCTACGAGGACGCGATGCGCCCCTTCGTCACCGAGCACCAGGCCGTGGGGCGCGAGGGAGCGGAGCGGTTCTTCCTGCCCGCCCCCACCCAGGAGGCGCTGGACATGCTCGCCGCCGGCGCCCCGGAAGGCACCCGCGCCGAAGCGGTCCGCCTGCCGGACTACGCGGTGCGCTGACTTCCGAACGGACGTCGATCATGTGAAGGAGTCAATCCCGAGCCCGCTTTTGTCCGTTTTCGACCGCGTTTTCAGTGACGCCGCGCACTTTCGGCCACCGATTGCGCATGCCGTTCGCGGCCCTGGGGCAGGCGTCCGCGGTCCCCGACCGTGACGCACGTGTGACACAGGGGAGCGGAACAGGAACGGAAGGCAATACCGATCATGGCGGACAGAACGGCACGACAGGCCGAGGCGACCATCCACGCGGGCGGCCAGTGGCTGGAAGCGATCTCCGGTGCGACGCGCGAGATCCTCGACCCCGCGGACGCCCGGCCGTTCGCCGTGGTCGCCGAGGGTGACGAGAAGGATGCCGAGCGTGCGGTGACCGCCGCGCGGCAGGCCTTCGATGACGGACCCTGGCCCGGCACCCCCGTCGCCGAGCGCGCCGCGCTGCTGCGCCGCGTCGCCGATCTCCTCGTGCGCGACCGCGAGGAACTGGGCCTGCTGGAGAGCCGGGACGCGGGCAAGACCGTGGAGGAGGGCCGGGTCGACATCGACTGTGTCGCCGACGCCTTCCGCTACTTCGCCGACCTGGTCGCCGCCGAGGCCCCGGGCCGGGTGGTCGACGCCGGCTCGCCCGACATCCACAGCGTCGTCGTCCATGAGCCGGTCGGCGTGTGCGCGCTGATCACCCCCTGGAACTACCCCCTCCTCCAGGCCAGCTGGAAGATCGCCCCGGCGCTCGCCGCCGGCAACACCTTCGTGATCAAGCCCAGCGAGATCACCCCGATGACCACCGTGGCGCTGATCGAGCTGCTCGCCGAGGCGGGCCTGCCCGCCGGCGTGGCCAACATCGTCACCGGTCCCGGCCACACCGTCGGCGCCCGGCTCGCCGAGCACCCCGGCGTCGACCTGGTCTCCTTCACCGGCGGCCTGGTCAGCGGCACCAAGGTGGCCCAGGCCGCCGCCCCGACGGTGAAGAAGGTCGCCCTCGAACTCGGCGGCAAGAACCCCAACGTCGTCTTCGCCGACGCCTGCGCCACCGAGGAGGGCTTCGACACCGCCGTCGACCAGGCCCTCAACGCCGCCTTCATCCACAGCGGCCAGGTCTGCTCGGCCGGCGCCCGCCTCATCGTCGAGGAGTCGGTCCGCGAGCGCTTCGTCGCCGAACTCGCCCGCCGGGCACAGCGGATCAGGCTCGGCCGGGGCACCGAGGCCGGCGTCGAGTGCGGCCCGCTGGTCTCCGAGCAGCAGCGCGCCAAGGTCGAGGCGTACGTCGCCGCCGCGCTCGCCGAGGGCGCCGTACTGCGCTGCGGCGGCAAGCGGCCCGAGCCGTCGGCGCAGCGGCCCGCGTCCGGCTACTTCTACGAGCCGACCGTCCTCGACGCCTGCCACCGCGACATGACCGTCGTACGCGAGGAGGTGTTCGGCCCGGTCCTCACCGTCGAGACCTTCCGCACGGAGGAAGAGGCGGTGTTCCTCGCCAACGACACCGAGTACGGCCTAGCCGGCGCCGTGTGGACCACCGACCCCGGCAGGGCCCGCCGCGTCGCCGGGCGGCTGCGCCACGGCACCGTCTGGATCAACGACTTCCACCCCTACCTGCCGCAGGCGGAGTGGGGCGGCTTCGGCAAGAGCGGCACCGGCCGCGAGCTGGGGCCCGCAGGACTCGCCGAGTACCGCGAGACCAAGCACGTCTACCAGAACCTCGCGCCGAAGCCGGTGCGATGGTTCGCCGGCTGAGCCCCGCCTCTCCCCCCGGAAACACCCCCTGGAGTAGTACCCCCATGTCCCACACCCCCCACGTCTACGACTACGTCGTCATCGGCGGCGGCACCGCGGGCTCCGTCATCGCCTCCCGCCTCACCGAGAACCCCGACGTCACCGTCGCCGTCATCGAGGGCGGCCCGAGCGACGTCGGCCGCGACGACGTCCTGACCCTGCGCCGCTGGATGGGCCTGCTCGGCGGCGAACTCGACTACGACTACCCGACGGTCGAGCAGCCGCGCGGCAACTCCCACATCCGGCACAGCCGCGCCCGCGTCCTCGGCGGCTGCTCCTCGCACAACACCCTCATCTCCTTCAAGCCGCTGCCCTCCGACTGGGACGAGTGGGAGGAGGCCGGCGCCAAGGGCTGGGGCGCCGTCCCCATGGAGGCCTACTTCGCCCGTCTGAAGAACAACATCGTCTCCGTCGACGAGAAGGACCGGAACGCCATCGCCCGCGACTTCGTCGACGCCGCCCGGACGGCGCTCGGGGTTCCCCGCGTCGAGGGCTTCAACCGCAAGCCGTTCACCGAGGGCGTCGGCTTCTTCGACCTCGCCTACCACCCCGAGAACAACAAGCGGTCCTCGGCGTCGGTGGCGTACCTGCACCCGGTGATGGACGAGCGGCCCAACCTGACCATCCTGCTGGAGACCTGGGCGTACCGGCTGGAGTTGAACGGCACCCGCGCCGAGGGCGTCCATGTGCGCACCAAGGACGGCGAGGAGCTGCTGATCCGGGCCCGCAACGAGGTCGTGCTGTGCGCGGGCGCCGTCGACTCCCCGCGCCTGCTGCTGCACTCGGGCATCGGACCGCGGGCGGACCTGGAGGCCCTCGGCATTCCCGTCGTGCACGACCTGCCGGGCGTCGGCGAGAACCTGCTCGACCACCCCGAGTCGGTCATCGTCTGGGAGACCCACGGCCCGATCCCGGAGAACTCCGCGATGGACTCCGACGCCGGCCTGTTCGTGCGCCGCGACCCCGGAAGCGCGGGCCCGGACCTGATGTTCCACTTCTACCAGATCCCGTTCACGGACAACCCCGAGCGACTGGGCTATGAGCGGCCGGAGTTCGGGGTGTCCATGACCCCGAACATCCCCAAGCCGAAGAGCCGCGGCCGGCTGTACCTGACCAGCGCCGACCCGTCCGTGAAGCCCGCCCTGGACTTCCGGTACTTCACCGACGAGGACGACTACGACGGCCGGACCCTCGTCGACGGCATCCGCATCGCCCGTGAGATCGCCAGGACCGAGCCGCTCGCCGGCTGGCTCAAGCGCGAGGTCTGCCCCGGCCCCGAGGTCCTCGGCGACGCCGAGCTGAGCGAGTACGCCCGCAAGGTCGCGCACACCGTCTACCACCCTGCCGGCACCTGCAAGATGGGCGCCACGGACGACGAACTCGGCGTGGTCGACCCCGAGTTGAAGATCCGCGGTCTCGACGGCATCCGCATCGCCGACG
Source organism: Streptomyces sp. NPDC053069 (assembly GCF_044546895.1). Lineage (NCBI taxonomy): Bacteria > Bacillati > Actinomycetota > Actinomycetes > Kitasatosporales > Streptomycetaceae > Streptomyces > Streptomyces sp. NPDC053069. The sequence goes on from NZ_JBITZN010000002.1 coordinate 119,290, forward strand.
CGTCCGTGTTCCCGACCATGCCCGCCGTGAACCCGATGATCGGGGTGCTCATGGTCGGGGAGAAGGCCGTCGAACTGATCGGAGGTGACGCCTGATGGCGCTCACGGTTCCCACCCGCAAGCCGCCCACCACGACCGAGCCGGTGTTCTCGGTGTCCGGCCTGTGGAAGGTCTTCGGCCCCAAGCCGGAGCGGATTCCCGCCGACCCGGAGCTCAGCACGCTGGACCCCGCCGACCTCCGCGCCCGCACGGGTTGCACGGCGGCCGTCCGCGACGTCTCCTTCGACGTCCGCAAGGGTGAGGTCTTCGTGGTCATGGGCCTGTCCGGCTCCGGCAAGTCCACCCTCGTCCGCTGTCTCACCCGCCTCATCGAACCCACCGCCGGCACCATCGCCATCGACGGCGAGGACGTCCGCGCGATGGACAAGGCCCGCCTGCGCGAACTGCGCCGCCACCGGGCCGCCATGGTCTTCCAGCACTTCGGCCTGCTCCCGCACCGCACGGTCCTCGACAACGTCGCCTACGGCCTGGAGATCCAGGGCGTCGGCAAGGCCGAACGGCGCGAACGGGCCGCCGAGGTCGTCACCAAGGTCGGCCTGGAGGGCATGGAGCACCGCCGCCCCGGCCAGCTGTCGGGCGGCCAGCGCCAGCGCGTGGGCCTGGCCCGCGCCCTGGCCGTCGACCCCGAGGTCCTCCTCTTCGACGAGCCGTTCAGTGCGCTGGACCCGCTCATCCGGCGCGACATGCAGGACGAGGTGGCCCGCCTGCACCGCGAGGAGGGCCGCACGATGGTCTTCATCACCCACGACCTCACCGAGGCCCTGAAACTCGGCGACCGTATCGCCCTGATGCGCGACGGCCGAGTGGTCCAGCTCGGCACCCCGGAGGAGATCGTCGGCTCCCCGGCCGACGACTACGTCCGCGAGTTCGTCCGGGACGTGCCGCGCGAGCAGGTGATGACCTGCCGTACGGCCATGCGCCCCGCCGTCGCGCAGGAGACGGGGACCGGCCCGGCGATCCGCCCGGAGGCCACGGTCGCCGAGGCCATCGAGGCGGTGGCACGGGCAGGCGAGCCCGCCCGGGTGATGGACGAGGGCAGGTGCCTGGGCATCGTGGACCACGAACACCTCCTGGACGTGGTGGCCGGCGTCACCACCTCACCCCCCGCCGACGCCGCAGCTGCGGACAGTCGTGCCGCTGGGGCGGCAGGGGCGGGCGCAGCGGCACCCCGCAAGCGCGGGCAAGCGGCACCCCCCGCCCCCCGCACCAGCCCGGAGGGGCCCCGCACCAGCCCGGAGGCCGTCTGATGGCCACGCTCAGTCTCCCGACCTCCCGTACCGGCACACCCCGCGTCCTCAAGAGCCGCGCCGCAGGCAAACTCCTCCTGCTCGCCCTCTTCGCCGCGGTCCTGGCCCCCTGGGCCGCCACCCACTGGCCCGGCACCAGCTGGCCCCACGAGCTGACCGTCAGCGTCGACAAACCCCTCGCCACGGCCAGCAACTGGGTCATCGACAACCGGGACAGCCACCCCCTGTTCCTCTACTTCTTCGGCTACATCAGCAACGCGGTCGTACTCTCCGTACGAGTCGTCTACGTCACCCTGCTCGCCGCAGGCTGGACCGGCGTCACGGCGTTCGGCGCCCTGGTCGCCTGGCGCGTCGCCGGCCCCCGCCTGGCCGCCGGCACCGCCGTCGCCCTCCTGGCCTGCGGAGCGCTGGGCATGTGGGTCCCGACCATGCAGACCCTCGCGCTGATGGTCGTGGCGGTCCTCGCCTCCGTGGTCGTCGGCGCGCTGCTCGGCCTCGCCGCCGGCCTCTCCGACCGCCTGGACCGCGGCCTGCGCCCGGTCCTGGACACCATGCAGGTGCTCCCGGCCTTCGCCTACCTCCTCCCCGTCGTCCTGGTCTTCGGCATCGGCGTCCCCGCGGCCGTGCTCGCCACCGTCGTGTACGCCGCCCCGCCGATGGCCCGTCTCACCGCGCTCGGACTGCGCGGCGCCGACCCCGAAGTCCTGGAGGCCGTGGAGTCGCTCGGCGCGACCCGCCGCCAGCGGCTGCTGACCGCCCGTATCCCCCTGGCCCGGGGAGAACTCCTGCTCGGCCTCAACCAGACGATCATGATGGCGCTGTCCATGGCCGTCATCGCCTCGGTCATCGGCGCCGGCGGCCTCGGCGACCGCGTCTACCAGGCGCTCTCCTCGGTCGACGTGGGCCAGGCCCTCGCCGCCGGCATCCCGATCGTGCTGCTGGCGATCGTGCTGGACCGGGTGACCGCAGCCGCCGGGGCCGGCGGGGCCGCCGGCGCCGGGGACACACGCACCCGCGCCATCGGCTGGCCCTACGCCCTCGCCGTCACCGTGGCCGTCGCGCTGGCCGCCCGTCTGCTCGGCCGCCTCGACTGGCCCTCCGGCTGGACCCTGGACATCGCCGAACCGGTCGACCGCGCCGTCGACTGGATGACCAACCACCTCTACTCCGGTGTCCCGGTCATCGGCGGTACGGCCGACTGGGCGGGCCACTTCACCACCTGGATCCTGGACCCCGTCCGCGGCGGCCTGCAGTGGCTGCCCTGGTGGGCGGTGCTGCTGATCGTCGCCGCCCTGGCCTGGTCGATCGGCACCTGGCGCACCGCCCTGACCGCCGTGCTCGCCATGGCCGCGATCGGTGTGCTCGGGGTGTGGGGACCGGCCCTCGACACGCTCTCCCAGGTGCTGGCCGCGGTCGCCGTCACCCTGGTCCTCGGCTTCGCGACCGGCATCGCCGCGGCCCGCAGCGACCGCGTCGAACGCGCCCTGCGCCCGGTGATGGACGTGTTCCAGACCATGCCGCAGTTCGTGTACCTGATCCCGGTCGTCGCCCTGTTCGGCGTGGGCCGTGCCCCCGCCGTCGCCGCGGCCGTCGTCTACGCCCTCCCGGCCGTCGTCCGGATCACCGCGCAGGGTCTGCGCCAGGTCGACCCGGCCGCGCTGGAGTCGGCGCGCTCGCTCGGCGCGACCGGCCGGCAGCAGCTGTGGCAGGTCCAGCTCCCGCTCGCCAGGCGCTCATTGCTGCTCGCGGTCAACCAGGGTGTGGTCCTGGTCCTCGCCGTCGTCATCATCGGCGGCCTGGTCGGCGGCGGCGCCCTCGGCTACAACGTCGCCTTCGGCCTCGCCCAGGGCGACCTGGCGACCGGTCTGGTGGCCGGAGCCGCGATCGTCTGCCTGGGTCTGATGCTCGACCGGGTGACCCAGCCGACGGAACGACGCCCGAGGAAGGGAGCCTGACATGCGACGTCGTACGACTGTCCTGACCGCGATCGCCGTGACGGGCTCGCTGGCGCTGCTCACCGGCTGCGGCGCCGCCGACATGACCAGGCAGGCCAGCCCGTTCGCCAACGCCCGGGGCTCGAAGACGGTCACGCTGTCCGTGCAGTCCTGGGTGGGCGCCCAGTCCAATGTGGCCGTCGCCCAGTACCTGCTGGAACACAAGCTGGGCTACCGCGTGGACACCGTCCAGGTCGACGAGGTGCCCGCCTGGGACGCGCTCAGCCAGGGCCGGGTCGACGCCATCCTGGAGGACTGGGGCCACCCGGACCAGGAGAAGCGGTACGTCGAGGACAAGAAGACCATCGCCCACGGCGGCGACCTCGGGGTGACCGGACACATCGGCTGGTTCGTCCCGACGTACCTCGCCAAGGAGCACCCGGACATCACCGACTGGCGGAACCTGAACAAGTACGCCTCGCTCTTCCGCACCGCGGAGAGCGGCGGCAAGGGCCAGCTGATGGACGGCTCCCCGTCGTACGTCACCAACGACAAGGCCCTGGTGAAGAACCTGAAGCTGGACTACCAGGTCGTCTTCGCCGGTTCCGAGGCGGCCCAGATCACCCAGATGAAACAGTTCGCGAAGGAGAAGAAGCCCTTCCTGACGTACTGGTACTCACCCCAGTGGCTGTTCAAGAAGGTCCCCATGACGGAGGTGAAGCTGCCGCCGTACAAGGAGGGCTGCGACGCCGACGCGGCCAAGATCGCCTGCGCCTACCCGCACACCCCGCTGCAGAAGTACCTCAACGCCGACTTCGCGAAGTCCGGCGGCGAGGCGTCGGCCTTCCTGAAGAAGTTCCGGTGGACGACCGAGGACCAGAACGAGGTCTCCCTGATGATCGCCGACCAGAAGCTGTCGCCCGAGGAGGCGGCGAAGAAGTGGGTGGACAGCCACCCCTCCGAGTGGAAGAAGTGGCTGCCCTGAACCGCCCTACTTCGTCAGGCCGTCGGCGATCTCCCGCAGCGCGGCCACGGCCCGCCGCTGGAGCCCCGGCCCGAACGTGACGCGGGTGGCCCCGAGTTCGCCGAGCACGGCGGGCGAGGGGCCCTCGCCGTCCAGCCGGGCCACCATGTTCAGCGGGCCCTGGATGCCGGCCCGCAGCAGGGGCAGTACGTCCACCGGGGCGAGGATCGGATACACGCAGTCCGCGCCCGCGGCCACGTACAACGCGGCCCGCTCGATGGCCCGTTCGGGCTCGCCGTCGCCATGCAGGAACGTGTCCACCCGCGCGTTGACGAAGAGCCGGTCGGCGGCGGCCGAGCGGACCTCGGCGAGGAACTCGGCGTGCTCGTGCGGGTCCTTGAGGACACCCCCGTTGGAGTCCTCAAGGTTGCACCCCACGGCACCCGCCTCCAGCAGCCGCTCCACCAGCTCCTTCGGTGCGAGCCCGTACCCGCCCTCGACATCCGCCGAGACCGGCACCTCCACCGCCCGCACGATCCGGGCCACCGCCGCGAACATCTCGTCGGCCGGGGTCGCCCCGTCCTCGTACCCGAGCGAGGCGGCCACCCCCGCACTCGGTGTGGCCAGCGCCGGAAACCCGGCCTCGGCACACACCCGGGCGCTCGCCGCGTCCCAGGGGCCGGGCAGGACCAGCGGATCACCCTGGGCGCGCTTGCGGTGCAGGGTGCGGAACACATCCACCTTGCTCACGTCCACCTTGCTCATGGCTGGTAACCCCCTGGCGGGACTCGGCGGCTGACCATCAGGCGGTTCCAGCCGTTGATGGCGGTGATCAGGCCGATGAGATGGGCGAGTTCGGCCTCACTGAAGTGCTTGGCGGCGGTGTCGTACACCTCGTCCGGCACGAAGCCGTCCGTCAGCACGGTGACCGCCTCGGTCAGCGCCAGCGCGGCCCGCTCCCGCTCGCTGTAGAGGTCCTCGGCCTCCTCCCAGGCGTTGAGCAGCTGGACGCGGTCCTCGGACTCCCCGTTCTTCCGGGCCACTTGGAGGTGCATGTCGAGGCAGAAGGCACAGTGGTTGATCTGCGAGGCGCGGATCATGACCAGCTCGGCGAGGACCGGATCACCGAGCCCCTTCTTCGCGGCCGCGCTGAGCGCGGACATCGCCCGGCCGACCGCCGGGTCCAGCAGCTGGGTACGGCTCACGTGTGCTGCCCCGCCTGGTAGTGGCCGGGCACCGCGCGAGTGGTCACCCCGAACCGGTTCCAGGCGTTGATCACCGCGATCCCGGCGATCAGCTGCGCCAGCTCGGCCTCCTCGAAGTGCTTGGCGGCCTTCTCGTACACCTCGTCCGGCACGAAGCCGTCCGTGAGCACGGTGACCGCCTCGGTCAGCTCGATCGCCGCCAGCTCCTTCTCGGTGTAGAAGTGCTTCGACTCCTCCCACGCGCTGAGCTGCACGATCCGCTGGACGCTCTCGCCGGCCGCCAGCGCGTCCTTGGTGTGCATGTCGAGGCAGAGCGCGCAGTGGTTGAGCTGCGAGGCGCGGATCTTCACCAGCTCGTACAGCTTGGGGTCCAGGCCCTGCCTGGCCGCCGCGTCGAGCCGGATCATCGCCTTGTAGACCTCGGGGGCGTGCTGGGCCCAGTGCATACGGGGGGTGCGCTCGGGGGCGTATTCGACGGTTTCCTCAGTGCTCATGCCCTCGACCCTAGAAGCCAGGCAGCCCAGGAGTATGGTCCAGTTCCATGGCGAAACCTTGGGCCACTCTGGGTGTCGACCTGCACCTCGAACCGACCGGCGCGGGCGGTCTGCGCCGGGGCCTGACCGACGCCCTGCGCGACGCCGTCCGCAGCGGCCGGCTCGCCGCCGGCACCCGGCTGCCCTCCTCCCGCTCCCTCGCCGCCGACCTCGGCATCGCCCGCAACACCGTCGCCGAGGCCTACGCGGACCTGGTGGCGGAGGGCTGGCTCACCGCCCGGCAGGGTTCCGGCACCCGGGTCGCGGAGCTGGCGGCGGCCCCGCCCGCCGGCAGGGGCACGGCACCCGGTCACCCGGCGCCCGCCCGCCCGACGTACAGCCTGCTCCCCGGCGCCCCCGACCTCGCGGCCTTCCCGCGCACCGAGTGGCTCAAGGCCGCCCGCCGCGCCCTCACCACCGCCCCCTACCAGGCTCTCGGCTACGGCGACCCGTGCGGCCGGCCCGAACTGCGCGCCGCCCTCGCCGGCTACCTCGCACGGGTGCGCGGCGTCCGCGCCGATCCGGAGACCGTGCTGATCACCTCCGGCTTCGCACACGCCCTGCGCATCGTCGGCACGGTCCTCGCGGCGCGCGGGGTGCGCACGGTGGCGGTCGAGTCGTACGGCCTCGACGTCTACTGGAACCTGCTCCAGCAGGCCGGCCTCGCCACATCCGTCCTCCCGTACGGCGAACTCGGCACCGACACCAGGGCGTTGGGCGATCAGGGGGCGGTCCTGCTGACCCCCGCGCACCAGTTCCCCATGGGCACGCCCCTGCACCCGGAACGGCGGGCCACGGTGATCGACTGGGCCCGGCGCACCGGCGGTCTGATCCTGGAGGACGACTACGACGGCGAGTTCCGCTACGACCGCCAGCCCGTCGGTGCCCTCCAGGGTCTCGACCCCGACCGCGTGATCTACTTCGGCACCGCCAGCAAGTCCCTGGCCCCCGGACTGCGGCTGGGCTGGATGGTGCTGCCCCCGGCCCTCGTGGAGGAGGCGGCCTCGGCCAAGGGCCGCATCGACACCGTGGGCGCGCTGGACCAGCTCACCCTCGCCGAGTTCATCACCTCCGGCGCGTACGACCGCCACGTCCGCTCCTCCCGGCTGCGCTACCGGCGCCGCCGCGACGCCCTCGCCGCATCCGTGAGCGCCCGCGCGCCCGAGGTGACGGTCACCGGCATCGCCGCGGGCCTCCACGCGCTGCTGCGGCTGCCCGCCGGCATGGAACAGTCGGTGGTCCAGGCCGCGGCCTGGCAGGGCCTCGCCCTCCACGGCCTGTCCCTGCACCGCCACCCACAGGCCGTCGCCGAACCGCTGGACGCACTGGTCGTGGGCTACGCGACACCGCCGGACAGCGCGTGGGCGGGAGCCTTGGACGCGTTGTGCAGGGTGTTGCCGTAGGGCGGCGATGCGCGCCGCATCCGGTTCACGTGTCCGACGGCATCCAGGGTGCGAGGTCGTCGCGCCATCCCTCGAAGTGCTCCAGGGCGACGCTCAGACGGGAGTCCTTCGCCCGGTGGAGGGCGCCGACGATCCGGTGCGGGTCGACGGTCGGGAGGAGGGACTCGCCCTCCTCCTCCGACGCCGCGACGGCTTCGGCTTCCCGCTCGGTGAGCCGGTCGTACGGGTAGGTCAGCGCAGGGCACGACCGCTCCCGGCCGGGACAGGGAGTGCCGGGCGGCCACACCCAGACCGCATCGTGGTGCCGTACCAGGACCTCGCCCAGGTACCAGGCGACCGCCCGCAGAAACGGGCCTCGCCGGTCGTCGTACTGCTCTTCCCAGGTGGTGTAGCGCTCCAGGACGAGGCGTTCGAGTCGGGGCAGGGAGGCGGGGGAGAAGTCCCACCGTCCGCCGGCCTGCTCGGCGAGGGCCGTGAAGTCGGCGCGGGCGGTGTCCAGCCAGGCGTTCAACTGCGGGTTGTTCCGGTAGGAGGGGTCGTCGACGGGGCGCATGCCGGTGACTCTACGACCGGCGGGGTGCGGCGAGTTGACGGCGGCTCGTCGATCGGCGCGCAGGTTCGACGCCGTCGACCGAGGATTTCCCCGGGCGGAGGCCTCACGCATCCCGCCGCGGCGGGCAATCAAGAGCCCGAACAGGCGGCCTCAGCCTTCCTCGGCCCCCACCGGCGCCTCTCCGAACCGCGCCAGCGCCAGTGCCCCCACCACGGCCACCAAGAACCCCAGCACCGCCAGCCAGGCCAGCCCCTCCCGCGTACGGTCCCCCAGCCACACCACCCCGACCGCCGCCGGACCGATGGTCTCGCCGATCACTATGCCGGCGGTGGCGGTCGTCACGGACCCCCGCTGAAGAGCCGACGTCAGCAACATGAACGCGGCGCCGCCCCCCATCACCAGCGCGTAGGCCGCCGGGTTGGTCAGCAGATCCGTCGGCGCCAGACTGTCGATCAGCCGGACCGACACCTCCACCACCCCGAAGCCGAAACCGGCCCCCAGCCCGAGCACCAGCGCCCGCGCCGGCCCGGACAGCCGCCCGGCCGTGAACGAGAGCAGCAGCATTCCGACCGCCACGGCGAGCATCACGTACCGCAAGACGTCCGAGCCGGCCTCCTTGCCCTCCGGTCCGGACGCCAGCCCCAGCATCGCGAGCCCGGCGCACACCACGGCCACCGCGGTCCACTCGGTGCCGCTCAGCCGCACCTGCAGCAGGCGCGCCGCCACCACCGCGGTCACCGCCAGACTCGACGCCAGGGCCGCGCCGACCGCGTAGATCGGAAGGGACCGCAGCGCGGCGATCTGGAACAGGAAGCCGAGCCCGTCCAGTGCCAGTCCGGCGATGTACCGCCACTGCCGCAGCGCCCGCAGCAGCAGGGCCGCCTCGCCGCCCCCGCCCGTACCGGCCTCGCGCGTGGCCACCGCCTGCAACACCGTCGCGGTGCCGAAGCAGACCGCCGCGCCAAGGGCGCACACCATTCCAAAGAACACAAAGGGACTCTAGGAGAGGGCCGATCCGGACACCCGCCCGGGTCGGCGCTCTTACCGTTCTCTAGTCTGAACCGATCGTCGGTCTGAACCGATCGTCCGAAGAGCGCGAAGAGCACACGGGGAGACACCACGATGCAGAACACACGCCGCCGGCTGCGCTCCGGCACGGTCGTCCTCGGCGGAATGGGTCTGCTGGCCGCCGCCCTGACCGCCTGCTCGTCCGAACCGGACAAGCGCTGCGTCGACCGCGACAGCTACAACCTCGCCAAGGGGTACAAGGTCGTCTCCGACAAGAACTGCACGTCGACCAAGGCGTCCGTGGACGGCGCCTGGTACTACGGCGGCCGGAAGAAGGGCTCCTGGGTGGACGGCGGCTCCTTCACCAAGCCCCACAAGGGCTCCGGCTCCTCCAGCGGCGGCACCGGAGTCCACCGCGGCGGCTTCGGCGGCGGCTACCACGGCTCCGGCGGCTGATCCGGACAACGGACCGGAGACCGCCGTATGGAACGCCGTACCACCACCCCCCGCCCCGGCTGGCAGCAGACCGTCGAGGAACAGGGGCTCGTCTACCCCCTCACCCGCCACCCCGACGGGTCCCTGCGCCCCTACTGGGACGAGAGCGCCTACTACGTCTTCACCCTGGACGAGATCGAGGCGCTGGAGGAGACCGTCGAGGAACTGCACCGCATGTGCCTGGCGGCCGCCGAGCACATCGTGGCGGGGGACCGGTTCGCCGACCTCGGCATCACCGACCCGCGCGTGGCCGCCGCCGTCACCGAGGCCTGGCGGCGCCGCGCCGAACTCCCCTCCGTCTACGGCCGGTTCGACCTCCGCTACGACGGCACCGGCCCGGCCAAGCTGCTGGAGTACAACGCCGACACCCCGACCTCGCTGGTGGAGGCCGCCTCACCCCAGTGGTTCTGGATGGAGGACCGCTTCCCCGGCGCCGACCAGTGGAACTCCCTGCACGAACGCCTCGTCGAGGCCTGGCGGACCCAGGCCGCGCTGCTGCCTCCCGGCAGCCCCCTGCACTTCGCGCACTCCTCGGCCGACGAACTCGGCGAGGACCTGATGACGGTCGCCTACCTCAAGGAGACCGCCGAACAGGCCGGCCTCGACACCGACTGGCTGTCCATGGAGGAGATCGGCTGGGACACCCTCTCCGGCCGTTTCGTCGACAACCAGCTCCGGTTCATCCGCAGCATCTTCAAGCTCTACCCCTGGGAGTGGCTGACCACCGACGCCTTCGGCGGGCACGTCCTGGACACCCTCGACAACGGCGGCGGCACCGGCAGCACCCTGTGGATCGAACCCGCCTGGAAGATGCTGCTCAGCAACAAGGCCCTGCTGGCCGTCCTCTGGGAGCTGTACCCCGGTCACCCCAACCTGCTCCCCGCCTACCTCGACGGCCCTCGCGAGCTGGCCGTCGAGAAGGGCTATGTCGCCAAGCCCCTCCTCGGCCGCGAGGGCGAGGGCGTCACCGTGCACCAGCCGGGCGCACCGGCCGTACTGCGCGACGAGCCCGCCTGCTACCAGCAGCTCGCCCCGCTGCCCGCCTTCGACGGCAACCATGTCGTCCTCGGCGCCTGGGTCGTCCAGAACGAGCCGGCCGGTCTCGGCATCCGCGAGTCCTCCGGGCTGATCACCGACACGTACGCGCGTTTCCTGCCGCACGTGATCCGCCAGAGCCCAGAACCGCCCGCAGCTGGGCGAGGCCCCAGTCCAGGTCCTCCTCGGAGATGACCAGCGGCGGCGCGATCCGGATGGTGACGCCGTGGGTCTCCTTCACCAGCACGCCCCGGTCCATCAGCCGCTGCGACACCTCGCGCCCGGTGCCGACCGCCCGGGCGATGTCCAGCCCCGCCCACAGTCCGCGTCCCCGCACCGCCGTCACCGCGCCCGTGCCGAGCAGCCCCGCCAGCTCGCTGTGCAGCCGCGCGCCCAGCTCGGCCGCCCGCGCCTGGAACTCGCCCGTGCGCAGCATCGCGATCACCTCCAGCGCCACCGCGCAGGCCAGCGGATTCCCCCCGAACGTCGACCCGTGCTCGCCCGGGCGGAACACTCCGAGCACCTCCGCGCTCGACACCACCGCCGACACCGGCACGATCCCGCCGCCCAGCGCCTTGCCCAGCACATACATGTCCGGGACCACCCCCTCGTGTTCGCACGCGAAGGTCCGCCCCGTGCGGCCGAGACCCGACTGCACCTCGTCGGCGACGAAGAGCACGTTCCGTTCGCGGGTCAGCTCCCGGACCGCGGGCAGATAGCCGGCCGGCGGCACGATCACCCCGTTCTCGCCCTGGACCGGCTCCAGCAGCACCGCCACGGTGTTCTCCGTCAGCGCCTGCCGCATCGCCGTCGGATCGCCGTACGGCACGATCTCGAACCCCGGCGTGTACGGCCCGAAGTCCGCCCGGGCCTCCGGGTCGGTGGAGAAGCTGATGATCGTCGTCGTACGCCCGTGGAAGTTGCCGCCCGCAACCACGATCTTCGCCATCTCCGCGGGCACCCCCTTCACCCGGTACCCCCACTTCCGGGCCGTCTTCACCGCGCTCTCCACCGCCTCCGCGCCGGTGTTCACGGGCAGCACCATCTCCATCCCGCACAGCTCGGCCAGCTCCGTGCAGAACGCCGCGAACCGGTCGTGCAGGAAGGCGCGGGACGTCAGCGTCACCCGCTCCAGCTGCGCCTTCGCCGCCTCGATCAGCCGCCGGTTGCGGTGTCCGAAGTTGAGCGCCGAGTAACCGGCCAGCAGATCGAGATACCGCCGCCCCTCCACATCCGTCATCCAGGCGCCGTCCGCCGTGGCCACGACGACCGGCAGCGGATGGTAGGTGGGCGCACAGTGCGCCTCGGCGGCGCTGATGAGGTCTTCTGCAGCGGTCATGGCCTCTCCCGGATCCGACGAGAACACTTCGGGAACACGACGGTGAACTCCTTCCTACCGTCGCTCGCATGGTGGACGCGGGACCTGCGCCGTCCGGCTCGCCCGGTAGGCTGATCAGCGGGCCGTGACTGGCGCGCTGGGATGGGACGGACCATCGGGGAGCGGCCCGACGGGAAACAGTGCCGTGCGCCTGGGCCGAACGTGAACGCTGTACGCACACCGTCCGGAGGTCCTCATGCCAGAGCAGCAGCCCCTCTCCACCGAGTCCACCGCCTTCCGTGCCGCCCTCGACGTCATCCGCGCCGTCGAGCCCCGGGTCGCCGACGCCATCGGCCAGGAGGTGACCGACCAGCGCGCGATGCTCAAGCTGATCGCCTCCGAGAACTACGCCTCCCCGGCCACCCTGCTGGCGATGGGCAACTGGTTCAGCGACAAGTACGCCGAGGGCACCGTCGGCCGCCGCTTCTACGCCGGCTGCCGCAACGTCGACACCGTCGAGGCCCTGGCCGCCGAGCACGCCCGCGAACTGTTCGGCGCCCGCCACGCCTACGTCCAGCCGCACTCCGGCATCGACGCCAACCTCGTCGCCTTCTGGGCCGTACTCGCCGACCGGGTCGAGGCCCCCTTCCTGGAGAAGACCGGCGCCCGCCAGGTCAACGACCTCACCGAGGCCGACTGGGCCGAGCTGCGCCAGGCCTTCGGCAACCAGCGCATGCTCGGCATGTCCCTGGACGCCGGCGGCCACCTCACCCACGGCTTCCGCCCGAACATCTCCGGCAAGATGTTCGACCAGCGGTCCTACGGCACCGACCCGGCGACGGGCCTCATCGACTACGAGGCCCTGCGCACCCAGGCCCGCGAGTTCAAGCCGCTGATCATCGTCGCCGGCTACTCGGCGTACCCCCGCCTGGTGAACTTCCGGATCATGCGCGAGATCGCCGACGAGGTCGGCGCGACCCTGATGGTCGACATGGCCCACTTCGCGGGCCTCGTCGCCGGCAAGGTGCTCACCGGCGACTTCGACCCGGTCCCGCACGCCCAGATCGTCACCACCACCACCCACAAGTCGCTGCGCGGCCCGCGCGGCGGCATGGTCCTGTGCGACGACTCCCTCAAGGACCAGGTCGACCGCGGCTGCCCGATGGTCCTCGGCGGCCCGCTGCCGCACGTCATGGCCGCCAAGGCCGTCGCCCTCGCCGAGGCCCGGCAGCCCGCGTTCCAGGACTACGCCCAGCGCATCGTCGACAACTCCCGCGCCCTGGCGGAGGGCCTGATGCGCCGGGGCGCCACCCTGGTGACCGGCGGCACGGACAACCACCTCAACCTGATCGACGTCGCCACCTCCTACGGCCTCACCGGCCGCCAGGCGGAGTCGGCCCTCCTCGACTCGGGCATCGTCACCAACCGCAACGCCATCCCGGCCGACCCCAACGGCGCCTGGTACACCTCCGGCATCCGCATCGGCACCCCCGCGCTCACCACCCGTGGCCTCGGCACGGCCGAGATGGACGAGGTCGCCGGCCTCATCGACCGCGTCCTCACCACCACCGAGCCGGGCACCACGAAGTCGGGCGCCCCGTCCAAGGCGGCCCACGTCCTGGACGAGAAGGTGTCCCAGGAGATCGCCCAGAGGGCGACGGACCTGGTGGCCGGCTTCCCCCTGTACCCGGAAGTCGACCTGGGCTGACAACTCCGCAAGGGGCAGCCAACCCGACGGGGCGCGGGGCCGCATCGCTATGCGGCTCCGCCGCGGGGCGCGACCCGCCACAACCGGTCCGTGGTCCCCACGCACCGGCCCACTCCCACCTCTCGGGCCGATGACACCCCAGCCGATGAGAGAATGGGCGACATGGCCACTGCTGATCGCCCCCGCGTGCTCTCCGGCATCCAGCCCACCGCCGGCTCGTTCCACCTCGGCAACTACCTCGGCGCCGTCCGCCAGTGGGTGGCCCTGCAGGAGTCCCACGACGCGTTCTACATGGTCGTCGACCTGCACGCGATCACGGTCCCGCAGGACCCGAAGGAGCTGCGTGCCAACACCCGCCTGGCCGCCGCCCAGCTGCTCGCGGCCGGTCTGGACCCGGACCGCTGCACCCTCTTCGTCCAGAGCCACGTCCCCGAGCACGCCCAGCTCGCCTGGATCATGAACTGCCTCACCGGCTTCGGCGAGGCCAGCCGCATGACCCAGTTCAAGGACAAGTCCGCCAAGCAGGGCGCCGACCGCGCCTCCGTCGGCCTGTTCACGTACCCGGTCCTGCAGGTCGCCGACATCCTGCTGTACCAGGCGAACGAGGTGCCGGTCGGTGAGGACCAGCGTCAGCACATCGAGCTGACCCGTGACCTGGCCGAGCGCTTCAACGGCCGCTTCGGCGAGACCTTCGTGATCCCGTCGCCGTACATCCTCAAGGAGACGGCGAAGATCTACGACCTGCAGGACCCGTCGATCAAGATGAGCAAGTCGGCGTCCACGCCGAAGGGCCTGATCAACCTGCTCGACGAGCCGAAGACCACGGCCAAGAAGGTCAAGAGCGCCGTCACCGACACCGACACCGTGATCCGCTACGACGCGGAGAACAAGCCGGGCGTCAGCAACCTGCTCACCATCTACTCGACCCTCACCGGCACGTCCGTCGCCGAGCTGGAGCGCGACTACGAGGGCAAGATGTACGGCGCTCTCAAGACCGACCTCGCCGAGATCATGGTCGAGTTCGTCACGCCGTTCCGCGAGCGCACCCAGCAGTACCTGGACGACTCCGAGACCCTCGACTCGATCCTGGCCAAGGGCGCGGAGAAGGCCCGCGCGGTCGCCGCGGAGACGCTCGCGCAGGCCTACGAGCGGGTGGGTTTCCTGCCGGCGAAGCACTGACGAGCGCCGGGCGCACCCAGGCGTACGACCGCACACCCGTCCGGCCGGGCAGAGCGCTGCACATCACTTCCGCTGCGCCTGCCCACAGGACAGTCATGGCCGTACAGTCGATAGCCAACAGCCGGAGGAATCCGGCGGCTGAGCAGAAAACAGACACAGGAACACGGGCACGACGACAGGAGACGACGTGGGGACCGTAACGATCGGCGTGTCGATCGCGGTCCCGGAGCCCTACGGCAGCCTGCTCCAGGAGCGGCGCGCGGGCTTCGGCGACGCCGCGGCTCACGGCATCCCCACGCACGTCACCCTGCTGCCGCCGACGGAGGTCGACGAGGCCGAGCTGCCGGCCGTCGAGGCGCACCTCACCGAAGTGGCCGCTGCGGGCCGGCCGTTCCCGATGCGCCTGTCCGGCACCGGCACCTTCCGTCCCCTGTCCCCGGTGGTCTACGTCCGTGTCGTCCAGGGCGCCGAGGACTGCACCCTGCTGCAGCAGCGGGTGCGGGACGCGTCCGGGCCGGTGGCGCGCGAGCTGCAGTTCCCGTACCACCCGCATGTCACCGTCGCACACGGGATCGACGAGACGGCGATGGACCGGGCCTTCGAGGAACTGGCCGGGTTCGACGCCCAGTGGCCGTGCACGGGGTTCGCCCTGTACGAGCAGGGCGCGGACGGCGTGTGGCGCAAGCTGCGGGAGTTCGCGTTCGGCGGGTCGGTGGTTCCGCCCCAGGCCGGTGCGCTCCGCAGCAGCGCGGTGTCGTAGAGGTCTTGAGGCGCGCAGCCGGCTAGAGCCCGAGCCGGCGGGCGAGGTCGGAGACGAACACTCCGCGCGGGTCCAGCCGGGTGCGCAGCGCGCGGAAGTCGGCCACGCGCGGATACATGGCGGCGAGCAGGCCGGGGCGGAGCCGCGCGTCCCCGGCGAGGCGGATACGGCCGCCGGCCGCGGTGATCTCCTCGTCGAGGTCGTCGAGGAAGGCGGCGAGTCCGGGCAGCCCGGCCGGCACGTCCAGGGCGAGGGTCCAGCCGGGCAGGGGGAAGGAGAGCCAGCCGGCGTCCGCGTCCCCGAGGGGCCGCAGGACGGCCTGGAAGGACGGGCAGCGGTGTGCGGCCAGGCGCCGCACGATCCGGTGCAGGGTCTCCTCCTGGCCGTGGCCGACGGCGAACTCGTAGCGCACCCGGCCGGCGCGGCCGTGCGGGCGGTTCCCGAGCGGGACGTGGGGGAGGGTGTCCGCGGGGCCGAAGACGGCGGACAGCGGCCGGAGTTGGCCGGTACGCGCGCGTGGCGCCGCCGTGTGGTACCGGATCCCGCCCAGCAGGCCGGCGGCGGTACGGCCGAGGAGACCGCCGGGGAGGCCGCCGAAGGCACCACTCGGGACGAGGGCGGGGACGAGGGCGGGAATGCGGGAGTGGACGAGGGCGGGGGCGGTCGGGATGCGGCGCGCGCGGTGGGACAGCGGGTGCCGCCACGCGCGCGTGCCCGCGCGGAGGCCGTCGAGCGGGGTGTGGTCGGCGCGGGTGAGGACGGCGCGTCCGGTGGCCGCGCCCCGGGCCGTCAGGTCGATCCGGGCGGCGCAGTAGCGCGCGCGGTGGCCGTCGGCGGTCAGCCGGGCCAGCAGGTCGTCGAGGTCGGTGGCGCGTTCGGTGGCGACTGTCAGATACGCCGTCTGCACCGGCAGCAGCCGGATCGTGGCCGTCAGGATCACCCCGGTCAGGCCCATGCCGCCGGCGGTCGCCTCGAACAGCTCGGTGCCCGGCTTGACCGCGTGGACCTCGCCGTCGGCGGTCAGCAGCTCCACGGACAGCACATGGCGGGAGAAGGACCCGCAGACGTGATGGCTGTCGCCGTGGAGGTCGGCGCCGATCGCCCCGCCGACGGTCACCGGGCCGGTGGCGGCGGCGACCGGCACGAACCAGCCGAGCGGCAGCAGGAGTTCGGTCAGCCGGTGCAGCAGGACACCGGCGCCGCACAGCACGATGCCCTCGTCGGCGTCGACGACATGGACGCGGTCGAGGCCGGTCGTGTCGAGGACGGTGCCGCCGGCGTTCCGGGCCGCGTCCCCGTGCGTCCGTGCCGGGCCGCCCCGGGCGACGACACCGCCCGCCCCGCAGGCGCGGACGGCTGCCGCGGCCTCCTCGTACGTCCGCGGGCGGATGACGGAAACCGTGTCTCCAGGCATGTCGGTGACCGTATCGCCCCGGTACGGGTGGTTAGTTACGGAACATTCGCCCGCTCCACACAATGGGGGATTAGTGGGATGTCATACGAGCGCGCCGGCAGGGGCAGGGACGGATCATGGACTGGCTGAAGAGACTCCCCGGCATCGGGCCGATCGTCACCCGCCTGATGGCCACGCACGCGTGGCGCTGCTACGAACGGCTGGACCGGGTGAAGTGGACGCGACTGGCCGCCGCCATGACGTTCGTCAGCTTCGTGGCGCTCTTCCCGCTGCTGACCGTGGCCGCCGCGATCAGTGCCGCCACGCTCAGCCCGGCCCGGCAGAAGACCGTCGAGCACAAGATCGCCGAACAGTTCCCGGGCGTCGTCTCCAGCCGGCTGGACCTCACCTCGCTGGTCGACAACGCCGGCACGGTCGGCGTCATCGCGGGCGCCGCGCTGCTGTTCACCGGCGTCGGCTGGGTCGGGCAGATGCGGGACTGCCTGCGGGCGGTGTGGGAGCTGCCGGACCAGCAGCAGAACCCGCTGGTGGCCAAGGCCAAGGACGCCGGCATCCTCCTCGGCCTCGGCGGCGCCCTGCTCGTCACCCTCGCCGCGTCCACGCTCGCGTCGGCCGCCGTCGGCCTGGTCTCGCGTGCGCTGGGCCTCGCCGAGCAGGGCTGGGGCAGTGTGCTGCTGCGGATCGCGGCGTTCGCCGTCGCCGTGCTCGCCGACTTCCTGGTCCTGCTCTACGTCCTGACCCTGCTGCCGGGGGTCGAGCCGCCGCGCCGCCGCCTGCTGGTGGCCGCGCTGCTCGGCGCGGTCGGCTTCGAACTGCTGAAGCTGCTGCTCAGCGGCTATATCCAGGGGGTGGCCGCGAAGAGCATGTACGGCGCGTTCGGCGTGCCCGTGGCGCTGCTGCTGTGGATCGACTTCACCGCGAGACTCGTCCTGTTCTGCGCCTCCTGGACGGCGACGCCGAGCACCGAGGCCGAACCCGCCGAGGTCAGGGACGGGTCCGGCGGCGCATCAGGTCCGGCAGCGGCCACCGGCGGTTGATCAGGAACGCCGCGCCCGCGAGCAGCACCAGCACGCCGCCCGTGATGGCTGCGGCGATGCCCACGCCGCGGGAGCCCGAGCGGGTGGTGGTTCCGGCCACCGGCCTGGAGCCGGAGCCGCCGGTCCCCGTGGACGGTCCGGCGGAGGCGCCGGCCCCGGACTGCGCGGGGCTCGGCGCGGCGCTCTTCGGCGGCACCAGCTCGCCCACCGGGCCGACCTTGCCGACCGCCTGGAAGCCCCAGTCGAACAGCTTCGCGGTCTCCTTGTAGACCTCGTTGTGCTCGTGCTTCTGCGGATTCATCACCGTGACCAGCAGCACCTTGCCGTTCCGCTCGGCGACGCCGGTGAAGGTGGCGCCCGCGTTGGTGGTGTTGCCGTTCTTCACCCCGGCGATGCCCTGGTAGACGGGCACGTCGGTGTCGCCGCTCAGCAGCCGGTTGGTATTGCGGATCTCACCGGACTCGAACTTCGCGCTGACGGTCGAGCAGTAGTCGCGGAAGTCCTTCTTCTGCAGCCCGGACCGGGCGAACAGCGTCAGGTCGTACGCCGACGACACCTGTCCCGGCTCGTCGTAGCCGTCCGGGGAGACGACATGGGTGTCCAGGGCCTGGAGCTCGTCGGCGTGGTTCTGCATGTCCTTGACGGTCTGCGCGACGCCCTGGTTCATCGCGGACAGCACATGCACGGCGTCGTTGCCCGAGCGCAGGAAGACACCGAGCCACAGGTCGTGGACGGTGTAGGCGTGGCCCTCCGTTATCCCGACCACGCTGGAGCCGGCGCCCACGCCCGCGAGGTCGGCCGGCGCGACCTTGTGCTCCATGGTCCTGGGGAACCTGGGCAGCAGGGTGTCCGCGAACAGCATCTTCAGTGTGCTGGCCGGGGGCAGCCGCCAGTGCGCGTTGTGCGCGGCGAGCACCTGCCCCGACTCCGCGTCGGAGACGATCCAGGAGCGGGCGGTGAGGTCCTTCGGCAGCACGGGCACACCCGGGGCCAGGTTCACCTGTGTGCCGGGCTGCCCGAGCCGCTCCCCGCCCACGGTGGACATGCGGGCCGGGGGCGTCGCCGACGGACTCGCCGGCGGGGCCGGGGCGGCGAGGGCGGCGGGCGCGGTGACGGACAGGGACAGCAGGGCGGCGGAGGTGACCAGCAGCGAGCGCCGGCCGGTCTTCTTCGGTGCGGGCACGGTCGAGAACGTACCTTTTGTCGGCCATGGAGTCCCATGACCCAGGTCACCCCCGACACGGAACCGGACAGCCGACGGTGATACTGGTGCCATGAAGCTCAGCCGCCCGGTCTCCTGGTTCCTGCTCGTTTTCGGGGTGTGGTCCTGGGTCATCTGGGTCACTTTCGTCAAGAACCTGGTCAAGGACAGCAGCGGACTCGCCTTCGACCACGGCCACCCGACCGCGTACTTCTGGGTGCACCTGCTGCTGGCGGTCGTTTCCTTCGTATGGGGGACGGTCATCGGAGTCATCGGGTTGCGCGGCCTGCGTGCACTGCGCCGGACGTCATAGCGCCCGTCGGCGGCAACCGCTCCCACGCCTGTGAAGGCCCTGTGAAACCCGGCGGAAACAAACGCCTCGGTAAGTTCTTGCTCATCTGGTCAGAAAGCCCTTCCCCCATCTGAAACAGGTGTGATTAGGTGAGCCGCGCCACTAGGGGAGTGGCGCAAACAGTGCTGGCCAGGGGTAGGGCTTTTGCAGGCCTGGGGAGGGCACCACCATGCGATCTGTTCGCATGCGCGTTCTCATGACACTGCTCGTGCTCGCGGTCGTGGGAATCGGCGGCTGGCAGCTGCTGCCGTCGCAACAGGACAAGAACAGGGCCATCAGGGTCGGTACGACGGACGCCGTCACGAACCTCGACCCGGCCGGTGCCTACGACGCCGGTTCCTGGGCCCTGTTCAGCAATGTCTTCCAGTCGCTGCTGACGTTCGAACCGGGCGGCGTCGAGCCGGTCCCGGACGCGGCGAAGAGCTGTGCCTTCCAGGGCGCCGGCCTGCGGACGTACCGGTGCACGCTGCGGTCCGGGATCACCTTCCCGAGCGGGCGCGCGATGACGGCCGAGGACGTGAAGTACTCCTTCGACCGCGTCAAGAGGATCAACTCCGATGTCGGCCCGTCGTCGCTGTTCGCCACGCTCGCCTCGGTGAGCGCCGACAACGCGACGACCGTCACCTTCCACCTGTCGTCCCCCGACGCCACCTTCCCGCTGAAGGTCGCCACGGGCGCCGGGGCGATCGTGGACAAGGACGCCTACCCGGCCGACTCCCTGCGCACCGGTACCGCGGTCGACGGCACGGGCCCGTACACCCTGGCCTCGTACACCAGGGGCCGGCAGGCCGAACTGAGGCCGAACGGGCGGTACGAGGGCTACCTCAGCGGCACCGGCCGTCCCATCGAGCTGCGTTACTACGCCGACTCGGCGAAACTCGACAGCGCCTGGAAGGCGGGCCAGGTGGACGTCGCCACCCGGGACCTGCCGCCGCACGTGCTCTCCCACCTCAACCCCAGCGACCCCAAGCAGCGCATCACCGAGTCCGACAGCGCCGAGACCCGCAACCTGTACCTCAACACCCGCGCGACCTCTCCGCTGCACGACGTGCGGGTGCGCCGCGCGATGGCCTGGCTGGTCAACCGCGAGGAGCTGGCCGCGACGGTCTACGAGGGCACGGTCGACCCGCTGTACTCGCTGATCCCGACCGGCATCACCGGCCACACCACCTCCTTCTTCGACGACTACCCGACGCAGAGCGTGCAGAAGGCGCGTGCGCTGCTCACCCAGGCCGGGGTGAGCCTGCCGGTGCGCTTCACCTTCGGCTACGGCAGGAACCGGGGCGCCGGTGAGGAGGAGGCCGCGGCGCTGAAGAAGCAGCTGGAGGCGGGCGGTCTGTTCAAGGTGGACGTCCAGGGGTACGAGTGGACCGACTTCCAGAAGCGCTGGGCCACCGGGAAGATCGACGCGTGGGCGGTCGGCTGGGTGGCCGACTATCCCGACCCGGACACCTTCGGCGCCGCGCTCGTCGGCACCGGCTCCACGATGAGCACCGGGTACAGCAACAAACTGGTCGACCATCTCATCCTGGACAGCCAGCAGTACCCCGACCGCAGCCGGGCCGCGGGCGACTTCAAGGACATCCAGGCGGACGTCGCCCGGGACGTTCCGCTGATCCCGCTGTGGCAGCGCAAGGAGTACGTGGTCGGCACCGAGGACGTGGGCGGCAGCCAGTACCTGGACGACGGCACGGGCGTGTTCCGCCTGTGGCGTCTGAACTGGATCTGACCGGGGTCACTCCTCGTCCTCGGGCCCCTTGCGCTCCTTGGGCCCCTTGGCCCGCGGGTCCGGCAGCGCCTTCGTCATGCCGGGCAGGAAGTCCGTGAACAGTTCATGGACCTCCAGGACCAGGGGGCGCAGCACACGGAAGCGGGCGAGCGCCACTCCGCGGGCGGTCAGCCGGGCGCCGCGCCGGGCGAGCCGGTAGCTGCGCTCGCGGTCCTCGGTGCGGTCGAAGATCCAGTACAGGACCAGCCCCATCTGGGAGAGCCACAGCAACTCCGGAAGGACGTCCCGCAGTTCGGGGGCGACCTTGGACTTCGAGCCGGCCAGCACCTCCCGGTGGACGCTGATGGCCTGCTCGCGGGCGTGTTCGCTCTCCGGTGAGAAGGGGCTGAGCGGGCTGTCGGGGTCGGCGGCGTTCTTGAAGAACTGCACGGCGAACTCGTGGTAGGGCCGGGCGATGTCGAGCCAGCGGGTCAGTACGCCGGCCAGCCGCGCCTCCAGGTCGGTCTCCCGGTCCAGGATCTCGCGGACCGCCGCCTGGTGCTCGGCGGCGATCCGGTCGTAGAAGCCCTGGATCAGGTGTTCCTTGCCCTCGAAGTAGTAGTAGGCGTTGCCTACGGAGACCCCGGCCTCCTTGGCGATGGCCCGCATGGTGGTCTTGTCGTACCCGCGCTCCTGGAACAACCGCATCGCGGTCTCCAGGATCAGCGCGCGGGTCTGCTCGGACTTGCTGCTGGGGGAGCCGGCCGTCTCGGGACCGTCGTTCTTCGCGGGCACGGTACAAGAGCCTAACGAGTGCGGCAAAGGACCCTAACGGGTGGCGCAGGAGCCGTCGGGGCAGGACGGCGGGTTGTAGCTCCAGCCGGTGCTCGGGTGGTACGACCACCCGTCCTGCCGCCGGTACGTCTGGTGCCCGCCCCACTGCGCGCCGCGCCACTTCGCCGCCGCCAGCACCGCCCCGCGGGCGAGCCGGGCGCCGGACGGGGTGCTCAGCCGGTGGGCGAGGGGCCGGTGCTCGCGCAGGGCCCACAGGACGACGATCCAGGCGCCGGCGCCCCGGTAGACCTGGCCGGAGTCGCCGACGACGGTGACCTCGTCGAGGGTGGCCGGGTGGTCGAGCCCGGGGAAGCGGGCCCGGGCCCGGTCGGAGCCCGCCGGCAGCAGCTCCAGCGGGACCAGCTGCGGCTGCCGCGCGAGCCAGTCCCGCAGATGCGTGCACAGGCCGCACTCGGCGTCGTACAGCACGGTCAGCCCGCGGAGGGCCGGGATGCCCCCCGTGGCGCCCCGGTCCTCCGCGGTGGTCATGCCGGTCACGGTGGTCACGCCCCGGCCGCCGGGGTGATCCACTCCTGCGGGGTGACCGGGGGCTGCTGCTCGCGCTCCATGATCCCGCGCCGGCGGATGCGGTTGAGGACGTACACATTGCCCAGGTGCATCACGCCGAGCACCAGCAGGACCACGCCCAGCTTGGTCGACAGCGCCTCGAAGATGCCGCGGGTGTCCTCGATCGTCTCGTCCCCGCTCAGATACAGCGCCACGAATCCGAGGTTGACCAGGTAGAAGCCGACGACCAGGAGGTGGTTGACGGCGTCCGCGAGCTTCTCGTTGCCGTGCAGCACGTCGGCGAGGAAGATCCGGCCGTTGCGGCTGAGCGTGCGGGCCACCCAGATGGTCAGCGCGATGCTGACGACCAGGTAGATGACGTAGGCGATGACGGTGCGGTCCATGCCCCACCCCTTCTTGAACGCGTTCAAAACGCTGACAGGGATGACTCTAGCCCCATTTTTGAACGTGTTCAACTCAAGAGTGGAGTCCTCCGGCTCACCAACGGCGGCCCAGTTCCGGGCGCTTGGTGTAGTCCGTGAAGCCGAGAACGTTGCCCCAGGGGTCGGCGATCTCCACGGTCCAGCCGGTGGCCGCGCGGAACACCTCGTCCAGCGGGGTGATGCCGGCCGCGGCCAGCTCCCGGGCCGCCGCCCGTGCGTCCGGCACCTCCAGCCAGATGCGCGACGAGGGCCAGGGCGGCGTCCGGTGCCCCAGTGCCTCCTCGGCGCGCAGCAGGATCCCGGGGGTCTCCGCGCCGACCCTCAGCAGCGCGATCCCGGCCTCGTCGAACCGGAACCCCACGGTGAACCCGGCCCGCTCGTAGAAGTCGACGGCCTCGCCGAGGTCACCGACGGGCAGCAGCACGTTGTCGAAACCGAGCAGTTCGTACGACTCTTTGTCTGACATGTCGTCAGATTAGAACCGCGGGTCGGTGAAACGCGACAAAAACGCCCGAGGGCCCCGCTTCCGGAGGATCGGAAGCAGGGCCCTCGGGCCGGATGCGGATGACCGGGAAGATCAGTAGCGGCGCGTGATGAGCGCGCGCTTCACTTCCTGGATCGCCTTGGTGACCTCGATACCGCGCGGGCAGGCGTCCGTGCAGTTGAAGGTCGTACGGCAACGCCACACACCGTCACGGTCGTTGAGGATCTCCAGGCGCTGCTCGCCCGCCTCGTCACGGCTGTCGAAGATGAAGCGGTGGGCGTTCACGATCGCGGCCGGACCGAAGTACTGGCCGTCGTTCCAGAACACCGGGCAGGACGACGTGCACGCGGCGCACAGGATGCACTTGGTGGTGTCGTCGAAGCGCTCGCGGTCCTCGGCGGACTGCAGCCGCTCACGGGTCGGCTCGTTCGTGTCCTTGGTGACCAGGAACGGCATGACGTCCCGGTACGCCTGGAAGAACGGCTCCATGTCCACGACCAGGTCCTTCAGGACCGTCAGGCCCTTGATGGGCTCGATCGTGATCGGCTTCTCGGGGTTGATGTCCTTGATCAGCGTCTTGCAGGCAAGGCGGTTCTTGCCGTTGATCCGCATCGCGTCCGAGCCGCAGATGCCGTGCGCGCACGAGCGGCGGAAGGTGAGGGTGCCGTCGACGTCCCACTTGATCTTGTGGAGGCCGTCGAGGACACGCTCCTTCGGGTCGATCTCCAGCTGGAAGTCTTCCCAGGCCGCCTCCGCCGAGACCTCCGGGTTGAACCGGCGGATCCGGAAGGTGACCGTGATGTAGGGGGAGTCGGCGAAACCGGGCTCGGGCCGGCCGGCCGCGTCCGCCTTGTCCAGAACAGGGGTAGCCATCAGTACTTACGCTCCATCGGCTGGTAGCGGGTCTGGACGACCGGCTTGTAGTCGAGACGGACGGTTTCCGAGCCGTCGGCGCCGACCTCGCGGTACGCCATGGTGTGGCGCATGAAGTTGACGTCGTCGCGGTTCGGGTAGTCCTCGCGGTAGTGACCGCCGCGGGACTCCTTGCGGGCCAGCGCCGAGACGGCCATGACCTCGGCCAGGTCCAGCAGGTTGCCCAGCTCGATGGCCTCCAGCAGGTCGGTGTTGAACCGCTTGCCCTTGTCCTGGATCGCCACGTTCTTGTAGCGCTCGCGCAGCTCGGCGATCTTCTCGACGGCCGTCTTGATCGTCTGCTCGGTGCGGAACACCATGACGTTGGCGTCCATGGTCTCCTGCAGCTCACGGCGCAGGGTGGCCACCCGCTCGTTGCCGGTGGAGTTGCGCAGCTGCTCGATCTGCTCGACGACGAACGTCTCCGGGCCCTCCGGCAGCTCGACGAAGTCGGCCTTCGCCGAGTACTCGGCGGCGGCGATGCCCGCACGGCGGCCGAAGACGTTGATGTCCAGCAGCGAGTTGGTGCCGAGGCGGTTGGCGCCGTGCACGGAGACGCAGGCGACCTCGCCGGCCGCGTACAGACCCGGCACGACGGTGGTGTTGTCCGCCAGGACCTCACCCTCGACGTTCGTCGGGATGCCGCCCATCGCGTAGTGCGCGGTCGGCTGGATCGGGATCGGGTCCGTGTACGGCTCGATACCGAGGTAGGTGCGCGCGAACTCGGTGATGTCCGGGAGCTTGGCGTCCAGCTGCTCCGGCGGCAGGTGCGTGAGGTCCAGGTAGACGTGGTCGCCCTCGGGACCGCAGCCGCGGCCCTCGCGGATCTCCGTGTAGATGGAGCGGGACACGACGTCACGGGACGCCAGGTCCTTCATGACGGGAGCGTACTTCTCCATGAAGCGCTCGCCGTCCTTGTTGCGCAGGATGCCGCCCTCGCCGCGGGCACCCTCGGTGAGCAGGATGCCCATGCGCCAGATGCCGGTCGGGTGGAACTGGAAGAACTCCATGTCCTCCAGCGGCAGGCCCCGGCGGTAGACGGCGGCCTGGCCGTCACCGGTGAGGGTGTGCGCGTTGGAGGTCACCTTGAAGAACTTGCCGCAGCCGCCGGAGGCGTAGATGACGGCCTTCGCCTGGAAGATGTGGATCTCACCGGTCGCCAGCTCGTAGGCGACGACACCGGCCGAGTGCTTGACGCCGTCGACCTCGGTGATCAGCTGGTCCAGGACGTAGAACTCGTTGAAGAACTCCACGCCCTCCTTGACGCAGTTCTGGTACAGCGTCTGGAGGATCATGTGGCCGGTGCGGTCCGCGGCGTAGCAGGACCGGCGGACCGGGGCCTCGCCGTGGTTGCGGCTGTGACCGCCGAAGCGGCGCTGGTCGATGGTGCCGTCCTTGGTGCGGTTGAACGGCAGGCCCATCTTCTCCAGGTCGAGGACGGCGTCGATGGCCTCCTTCGCCAGGATCTCGGCGGCGTCCTGGTCGACCAGGTAGTCACCGCCCTTGACCGTGTCGAAGGTGTGCCACTCCCAGTTGTCCTCCTCCACGTTGGCCAGCGCTGCGGCCATACCGCCCTGCGCGGCGCCCGTGTGGGAGCGGGTGGGGTAGAGCTTGGTCAGCACGGCGGTGCGGCTGCGCTTCGTCGCCTCGATGGCGGCGCGCATGCCCGCGCCACCGGCGCCGACGATGACGGTGTCGTACTTGTGGATCTTCATGATTCTCGCAGCCCCGTGCCTAGCGGATGTTCGGGTCGAAGGTGAAGATCACCAGCGTGCCCAGCAGGATGGTCCACACCGTGGCGGTGTACAGCAGGGCCTTCAGCCACATGCGGGAGCTCGCGCGCTCCGCGTAGTCGTTGATGACCGTGCGCAGGCCGTTGGCGCCGTGCAGCATCGCGAGCCACAGCATCAGCAGGTCCCAGACCTGCCACCACGGGGAGGCCCAGCGGCCGGCCACGAAGGCGAAGCCGATCTTGGAGACACCGCCGTCCAGCACGAGCTGGATCAGCAGGTGGCCGAGGACCAGGACGACCAGCACGATGCCGGACAGGCGCATGAACAGCCAGGCGGCCAGCTCGAAGTTGCCCCGGGTCGACTTCGGGGTCTTCTTGGTGCGCTTGCGCGGCGCCTCGATCAGCGGGGCCGGGTTGTCGACGTCGTAGGCGGCTCCCTCGACGGGGCCGACGCCGGACGCGGTGGTTTCAGTGGTCGACATCGGCGTCAGCTCCCAAAGAGAACGCGGGCGGCGTGGCCGAGGACCGGGTAGACCGCGCCGGCCATCAGGACGACCCAGACACCCATCACGGTCCAGAACATCTGCTTCTGGTAGCGCGGGCCCTTCGACCAGAAGTCGACGGCGATGACGCGCAGGCCGTTGAGCGCGTGGAAGAGGATGGCGGCGACGAGGCCGTACTCCAGCAGCGCGACGATCGGCGTCTTGTACGTGGCTACGACCTTGTCGTAGTCCTCGGGGGAGACACGCACGAGAGCGGTGTCCAGCACGTGAACGAACAGGAAGAAGAAGATGAGGACGCCGGTGACTCGGTGAGCCACCCAGGACCACATTCCTTCCCGGCCGCGGTACAGCGTTCCAGCCGGCACGGAAGAACCCTCCGGGAGCGGGGACTAGGGCCGCGCCGGCTTCACTGTCGGTCGGGCCCGGCCGGGTACGGTCCACCGGCCCTCAGCATCGTAGCGAGACGCTGCGCTGTGCCTTACGGGGGGCCTCCCGGTGTGATCAAACTGGCACCGGATGGGTTAGGGGCCGTGCGGCTGCCGGGGTGGTATGAGCGGTTATGTGCCGTGTGCGGGTGCGTTGTAGCTGGTCGCACAGTTCCCCGCGCCCCCGAGGCAGGTGTCCAGCCTGCCTCGGGCGAGGCGCCGTAGCTCCTCTGCCGCGATCACCCGCTCCTCCTCCGGATCGTTCGCCAATCGTGATCGGATCGCCTCCAGGATGCGGTCGATGGCCTCGTCCGGGTGAGTGTCGCCCAGATAGATGACGAACGCGTGTCCGAATCGGGCCTCATAGGCCGCGTGGGCCGCGCTCAGAGCCATGTGGGCCGCCGAGTAGGTGCCCTCGGGCAGGTCGGGAAGTGACTCGCCCGCCAGGGCCTCCGCCAGATCCGCCGGCGACAGGTCGTATGCCGCCTCGTCCGCCGCCGCCAGGAGGGAGTCCAGGTCGGGGTAGGGGCGGTGGTCCGCGAGGCGGTGCGACCAGCGCAGGCTGCCCAGGCAGCGCAGCAGGAGGGCGCGGGCCTCGTCGCCGGGGGCGCTGTTGAAGGCGTCGAGGGGCGTGGGGAGATACGGAAGGCGGTGGGCGGGCAGCGTGGGTCCTCGCGTCACATGTGGCGTGGCAGGGGATGCTGTGAAAGGTGTGTCGTCAGGTTATCGAGAGTGGTCACTGTGTGTCCGTGCGATGCCTGAAATTCACTCGGACGGGAGAGTTTCAGAGCGACTCGGTGACGAAGGAAGCGCCGATCGGTCGTACGTTGGCAGGGTGACCCAGCACAAGCGCCGTGGTTCGGCGCAGCAGGTGATACGGAAACGGACGGTGGTGGCCGCCGCCTTCGTCGGGACCGTCGCGCTCGGTACGGGCGTCGGCGTATGGGCCTCGGCGGGCGGGGGCGGCGGGCAGCCGGAAGGGGGTGCGCGACAGCAGTCGTCGTCCGGCCGGGTGGCCGGCAGCGCCTCCAGCGGTGCGGCCACGCCCTCGGCGAGTCCGCGGCCCAGCCGGTCCTATGCGCTGTCGCAGGCGCCGCGCACGATACCCGCGGTGCGCTCGCACGCTCCGGCGCGCGGGCCCGGCTGGAAGCCGCAGAAGGCGGACCGGGTGGTGATCAGCGACGCGGAGCTGGCCGACGAGGGACGGCTGATAGCCGGGGAGCTGGGGATCGGCTACGCGGGCCAGAAGGACGACGTGCGGGCGGGGGACGTCCGGCTCGCGCTCGGCGGCGGGGGCGGGAACCAGGAGTCGTACACGATGACCGTCCGTGACGGGCGGGTGGACATCAGCGGTCCCGGCGAGGCCGGTGTCTTCTACGGCACCCGCACGCTGAAGCAGGAGGTCCACGGCGGCGGTACGGCGCCCGAGGGCGTCGTGCGGGACGCGCCCGCCAAACCGGTGCGCGGGTTCATGCTGGACATCGCCCGCAAACCGTTCAGCGAATCCTGGATCGAGGACCGAATACGGGAGCTGGGGGACCTGAAGTTCAACGAGCTGGGACTGCACTTCTCCGACGACCAGGCGTTCCGCATCGAGTCCAGCACCCATCCCGAGATCGTCTCCCCGGACCATCTGACCAAGGCGCAGGTCAAGAGGATCGTGGGGCTGGCGAACAGCCGGCACATCACCGTCGTCCCCGAGATCGACTCGCCCGGACACCTGGGCGCCGTCCTCGCCGCCCACCCGGACCTCCAGCTGCGCAACGCGAGCGGGATCGCGACCAAGGGGGCCATCGACATCTCCAAGCCCGCCTCCGCGAAGATCGTCGACGACCTGCTGAACGAGTACGCGGGGCTGTTCACCGGCAACCAGTGGCACCTCGGCGGCGACGAGTACCAGGCGCTGACCGTGAAGAACGCGCAGGCGTCCTATCCGCAGCTCGCCGCGGCGGCCCGGCAGAAGTACGGCTCCGGCGGCACCGTCGCCGACCTCGCCACCGGCTGGCTGAACGACCGGGCCGGCACCGTCCGCGCCCACGGCAAGACCGTGCGGGCCTGGAACGACGGCTTCTACCGCGGGACCTCCGTGCAGGCCGCGAAGGACCTGCAGGCCGCCTACTGGACCGGCAAGGAGCTCGGTGCCCGGCAGCCCGTGGAGTACCTGAGCGCGGGGCGGAAGGTGCTCAACTACAACGACGAGTTCCTCTACTACGTGCTCGGTCAGCCGCAGACCTTCGTGTACCCGACCGGACAGCGGATCTACGAGCAGTGGAACCCCCGGGTGCTGCGCGGCACGAGCGCCGTACCGGCGGGTTACGACGGGCAGATCCTCGGCGGCTCCTTCGCGGTGTGGTGCGACTTCCCGAACGCGCAGACGGAGGCGCAGGTGGCGGCCGGGATCCGGATGCCGCTGCGGGCCACCGTGCAGAAGCTGTGGGACCCGGGCAGGCCCGCGCTGTCCTGGACCGACTTCCGGAATCTCGCGAACCGGCTTGGCTGAAAACATCCGCTGTGACACTCCCGCGCCGTTGCACGCAGTAAGGGGAAGTGCGGGCTCCGTATGGGGCGGCGCCCTGGCAAGGGAGACATTTCATGAGCCTGGTGGAACTGATCGCACAGGCCGACGAACGGGGACTGGCGGCCAGCGGGTTGGCTTGTCTGGATCGGTGCCTGCCTCTGCTCGGCGCCGACGACGAGCTGCTGCGCCCCCTGTGGGCGAGCCTCGCCGACGGCTCCGGCTGGGGTGCAAGCCTGGAGAAGGCCCGCGGGGCGCTCGGTGCCGAGGAGTCCGACGACGACGAGGTCGCGCGGCTGGTCCGCCGCATGCTGCAGGCGGTCCCGGCCGAGCGCACCGCCGACGCGGTGCGGCCCTGGGCCGACGCCTGCTCGGTTGCCGCGCTGCGGATACACCGGCTGCTGGATCCGGCGGCGGACGGCACGGAGGCGGGGGACGGACTGGACGCCGGGCGCGCGGGAGACACGGCCGACCTGCCTCCGCTGGTCGCGGCGGAGCTGCGGCGGCAGACGGCGGTGCTGGAACTGCTGGCCGAGCACGGCCCGCACGGCCTTCGCCGCGCGCTGGATCTGTCGATCGAGGGGCGGCGGGTGCTGCGGGCCGTGGTGTCACGGCGGGCGCGCAACGAGTCCGGTGCCTGAGAGGCGCACCGGCGGGCGGTACGAGGCGGGCGACGGACCCGCACCGGCTCTGCGGCGTTCAAACCCCCTGGCTGCGCGAGTCCTGTGACCGTCGTGCGGTCGGCGTGGGGTAGTTCTGCGGTGGTTGCCGCAACCGTACTGAACGGCGTGACAGTCGGCCGGAGACGGCCGCTTTCCCCTATGTGACAACCCAGTACCTGACAGCACAGCAGGAGACCAGGCCGCCCGCCGCGGCGAAGCCCGTGCGGTGGGCCGCGGACACCGTGGCGACGATGCGCGAAGGCGCCCGGGTACGGCTCGACTACTCGGCGCAGAGCCTGTGGCGGGTCGACCGGATGATCGAGGAGATAAGCCGTGAGGGACCGCCGTACGCCGCTGTCGAGAGCGTGCTGCGCGGCTTCGGCGCCTACGCCGGTGAGGTGATCGTCCGCCAGACCGGCGCCGAGTGGTGGGCGACCGGCGGCGACCACTGGGTGCGCACCCCCGACGGCAAACTCTGGGACCCCATCGACGAGGCCCGGCGCGTCTACGGCGGCAGCGGCTCGCTGCGCCTGCTGTGCCGGGACGCGACGAGCTCCCGCTGACCGCGAGGACCCCGGCTCCCACTCCTGTGACACTTCTGCGCGGCGCGGCGCAGATCATCGTGGAGGCGGGGACACGGCCTGAGCGTGTCGGACCGTGAGGGACGCGCCACGCAGTGGCCATGAACTCGGCACGAACGAGGACGTCTTGGGCCAGGGAGGGGAACCCCGGCGCCCGCAGCCGCGGGACCGGGAGCTGGGCGAGGCCGTCGCGCGCGCCCAGCAGGGCGACGAGGCCGCCTTCGCGGTGGCCTACCGGATCGTGCAGCCCGGCCTGCTGGGCTTTCTCCGCGGCCTCGTCGGCGAGGACGCGGAGGACGTGGCCGCCGACGCCTGGCTGCAGATCGCCCGCGACCTCGGCAGGTTCCAGGGCGACGGCGCCGGCTTCCGCGGCTGGACCGCGACCATCGCCCGGCACCGGGCCCTGGACCAGCTGCGCCGCCGGCGGATACGGCCCCGGGCCGCGCCGCTGGAACAGGACGTGCTGGAGCTGCCCGGCCGGCACAGCACCCACGACGAGGCCCTGGAGTCGCTGTCCACGCAGCGGGCGCTGGAACTGGTGCGCGGACTGCCGCGCGACCAGGCCGAGGCGGTGCTGCTGCGGGTGGTCGTCGGCCTCGACGGCCCGGCCGCCGCACGCGTCCTCGGCAAGCGCCCCGGCGCCGTCCGCACGGCCGCGCACCGCGGGCTGAAGCGCCTCGCCCGGCACCTGGGCGCCGGGAGCGCGGCGGACGAGGACAGGAACGGGCATGCGTGAACGGGGTCGCGGAACCTCGCCCCTGCCGGTGGACGCCGTCCGGGATCGGCGACGCTGCGGTGCGTCAGCGGCCGGCCCTCCCGCGGCCGCAGGGGACCAGCCGCTGCGCTCGCCCCGCTGACGCGACCCGCCCTACTGCGGATCCGCGGCGTCCCGCACATCGAAGCGCACGGCCGCGTGGGCCGCTTCGGCCCGGGTGACCGCCTCCTGCCGGGTCGCGCCGACCGCCAGCACGTAGCCCTGGCGGCTGCCGGAACCGGTGAGCGGGCCGAGCCGCTGGCCGGGGCGCACGGTGGCCCTCACCTCGACCACACCGGGCAGCTTCCGGGCCTCCTCGACCCCTTCGACGCCCTCCAGCACGACGTTCTCGTGCGCGAAGAACCGGATGGCGGCGCCCCCGGCCGAGGCCGGGAGGACGGGGGTCTCGACGCCGAGCAGCCCGGCCGCGGTGGCGGCGGCCAGCCGTACGCCGGTGACGAGTTCGACCATCTCCCAGATCTGGTCCCCGCCGAAGCGCGTCTGGGTCTCGATGACGGCGAGTGAGCCGTCGGCCCGGAGCATGACCTCCGTGTGGGCCGGTCCCCAGCGGTGTCCCAGGGCGGTGAGCAGCGCGCCGGCCGTGTCCGCGACCGACTGTGCCACGGCCGGTTCGAGGGCGGCCGGCATCTGGTGGCCGGTCTCCACGAACGAGGGAGCGCCCGAGGTCAGCTTCTCGGTGACCGCGACCACTTGATGGGCACCGTCCAGGGTGAGTGTCTCGACGCTCAGCTCCCGCCCGGTGACGTACTCCTCCGCGATCACTGCGGCCCCCGTGTTCCCGGCCCGGTGCCAGCCCTCGGCGGCCTCCGCCGGAGTACGGGCGAGGGTCACACCGCGGCTGCCGGAGCCGTCGGCCGGTTTGACCACCACAGGGGTGCCGAGCTCGCGCTGGAAGGCGGCCGCTTCACCGGCGTCCGCGCACACCCGGTGGCGTACCGTCGGCAGCCCGTGGACGGCCAGCAGGTCGCGCATCAGGCCCTTGTCCCGGCTGTGCCGTACGGCCCGTACCGGGTTGTGCGCGATGCCGAGGTCCTCACCGATCAGCGACGCGGTGAGCAGATGCTGTTCGGCGAAGGAGAGCACGGCGTCGAAGGGAGCCTCTCCGCGGTGCAGGGACCCGGCCATGGTCCGTGCCCACGCGGGGTCCAGCTGCTCGACGAGGAACAGGCCGTCGGCGCGCCGCTCCTGCAGCTCGCTGAGGTTGGCGCGTTCCTGGAGGAGCGTGATGCGCACGTCGAGGCCGGCGATCGAACGGAACCCGGAGTCCTTGCCGCCGACGATCAGAAGGTGCGGCCGGCCCGCCGACGGGACCTTCCGTGCCTCGGACGGGCGGGTCTGCACCAGGTCGGACATCTGCCACACCGCCGTGATGTCGCGCAGGAGATCGGCGGGTCCGTCGGCCGACAGCTCGGCCGACAGGATCTGCCAGTGCCCGTGTGCCGCGGTCCCGGCGGTCGCACCCGGTGCGTGGTAGAGGCTGTGCCCGGCGTACGTGGGCAGGGAGGTCACGCGGTCGAAGCCACGCAGGCCGGTGAAGACGCCGGTGTCGCGGGCGAACGGTGTGACGATGCCGAAGGGCCGGTCGTACCGGGGCGTCAGGTCCGGCTTCTCGCCGCGCAGCACCGCGGCGTAGGCGTCCATGAAGGAGATGCCGTGGGCCTGGTGGAGGACTCGGGCGCGGTGGCCGCCCGGCCGGATGCCCACCTCCAGCAGCCGGGGGCCCTGCGGGGTGAGGACGAACTCGACGTGTGCGGCGCACAGCCGCAGGCCCATGGCCCGGACGGCATCGACCGCGAGCCCGGTCATCCGGTGCTGGTCCTCTGCGTCGGCGCGGCTCGGAGCGAACCGGGCGAAGTGGTGGAAGTCATCACCGCCGAGGTCGGCGCCGGTCAGGACGTCGACGACGGGACTCGGCCACGGTGTGCCGTCGCGGTCGACGACCAGGTCCACCGAGTGGTTGCTCCCCGACAGGAACTCCTCGACCTGCAGGGCGGTGAACCGCTCCGGCATCCCCTTGGCCCGGACGTGCTCGGCGACGCCCTGCCGGACCTGCTCGAAGACCTCGGCCGCGGCCTCGGGTCCCGGCACGGTGAGCACGAACAGGCTGGAGTAGAGCGCCGCCGGTTTCACCACCACGGGCCAGCCGTTCCGCTCGCCGAAGTCCACGACGTCGGCCGCCGATCCGGCCCGGCCGTAGCGGCCGGTACTGGACGGTCCGATCCGCTCGGTGAAGAGCCGCCGCATCAGTTCCTTCGAGCGCAGCGCGGCGACCTCGTCCACCGGCAGCGCGGGCAGGCCGAGTACGGCGAGGAGCCTCGCATACGGCTCGACGTACGCCTCCCGCAGGTTGAGCACGCAGGCCGCGGACTCCTCACGGAGCCGTCCGGCGAGGACCGTCAGGCCCTCGGCACCCTCTTCGGGGTCCCATGGCACGACCGTGTCGAAGGCCTCGTCGTCGGCGCACCAGCCCCGGGAGCG
This sequence comes from Streptomyces sp. NPDC053069, assembly GCF_044546895.1. Lineage (NCBI taxonomy): Bacteria > Bacillati > Actinomycetota > Actinomycetes > Kitasatosporales > Streptomycetaceae > Streptomyces > Streptomyces sp. NPDC053069. Next base: position 153,254 of record NZ_JBITZN010000002.1, read on the forward strand.
GACATCGCGGATCAGACCGACCCGCAGGCCGGACACCCGCAGCGGCTCGAACTCGCCGTACCGGGCGTTGCCGAGGAAGAACACCGTGTCGGGTGTGGTCATCTCGTCCTCTCCGTCGTGTCCGTGTCGTCGAATCCGTAGGCGACGGAGGAGAACGATCCGGCGAGCGCGGCCACCTGCGCAGCGACCCCGCCGGGCGGGCCGTCGGCCGTCCCGTCCGCCGGGCCGGCGTGCGCAGCCCGCGCCATGAGTTCGGCCAGGCGGGCCATCTCCGCTTCCCGCATACCGCGGCGGGTGACCTCCTGGACACCCACCCGGAGCATCACCCGTCCTTCGACGGGGCGTGCGTTCAGGGCCAGTCCGGCCCGTACGAGCCGGCCGGCGACCGCGTAGCCGCCGAGACGGCCCGGCCGGTCCGGGGCTTCGAGCAGCAGTACGTGGCTCTGACTCTCCCGGGCGGCATGCGGCGGGCGGAACACGGTGAAGCCCTCCTCCCGCAGTGCCGTGGCGAGCGCCGCCCGGTTCGACAGCATCTGCCGGGCGTACGCGGCGGCGTGGACGCCCATCTCCAGAGTGGTGATGTAGTTGGCCAGGGTCGGGCCGGTCTGCTGGGAGGAGATCAGCGCCTGGCCCATGCGGTCGGAGAAGTCCCGGCCGGCGTCGGCGTCGGCGAAGGCGACAAGGCCCTTGTGCGCGCCGGGGAAACTCTTGTGCGTGTTGCCCTGGACGATGTCGCAGCCCTCGCCGAGCGGGTCCTGGAAGGCTCCGCCCGCGACCAGGCCCAGCGTGTGCGAGGCGTCGTAGACCAGCAGCGCGCGGGTGCCGACGGCGGCGCGGAGGCTCGGGACCGGCAGCGGTACGAGCGGCACGCCGTGGTCGAGGAAGACCATCGCGCCCGGGTCCCGCCGCCACAGGTCGGTGAAGCCGGCCATGTCGACGGTTCCGGCTTCGGCGGACCAGGGCAGGTACGCGGAGCGGCGGCCCATCGACTCCAGCAGGGGCCGGGTGGCGAAGTGGCCGCCGTTCTCGGGCGCGATAGAGTACACCAGGGCGCCCGGGGCGGTCAGGAGCGCGAACACCGACATCGTGGCGTGCAGTCCCGACAGCGGCCGGAAGTCCACCCAGGCGGCGCCCAGCAGTGCGCGGGCGGTCCCGACCGCTTCCCGCTCCAGCCGGTCGACGCCGGGATACGCGGCCGTGAGCAGCCCGGAGCGCAGCACCGGGTCCAGCCCGCGGCGCTCCTCTTCGTATCCGATGAGGTACCGGTTGGCCAGCGGTCCGTGCAGGGCCGCCGTGGCCGTACGGGAGAGCACGTTCTCGAAGGCGGCCAGGTTGACCGTGGTCGCGACCCGTTCCTCGTCCGCCCGTACGCCGCCCAGCAGCTCGGCCACGTGCTCGCGGGGACCGGGCCGCGGCAGGCGCAGGTCCGGATCGGCGACGGCCGGCGATGTGGTCATCCCTCGCCCCGCAGGCGGGCGCCCTCGGCGTCCCAGCGGCGGCGGAAGTCAAGGGCGGCCTCCAGGTACTGCTCCGGCCGGTAACCCTTGGCGAACTCCTCGACGACGGCGGCGCCGTCGAAGCCGTAGGTGCCGAGCTTCTCCAGCGACCCCCACAGGTCGAAGTCGCCCTCGCCGATGGGGATGTGGGTGTGGTCGGCGCCCTTGATGTCGGCGATGTGGGCCGTGCGGACGTACGGGGCGACCATGGCCAGTGCCTCGTCGTAGTCGCCGCGCGGCAGGTGGACGGTGGCGAGGTGGGGGACGTCCAGGGTCATCCAGGTGCCGGTGCTCCGGCACAGCTCGACGTGCTCCTCCGGGGAGAACACCACGTAGCGGGGGCGGTTGGCGCCCATGTTCTCGATGCACAGCTGCACACCGGTGCGGGAGAGCAGCGGCTGGACGCGGTCCAGCGAGGAGCGCAGTACGTCGAGGAGCACGTCGTTGGGCCGGCGGGACATGTAGCCGGGGTGGTATGTCACGCGCTGCACGTCCAGGTCCGCAGCGAGGTGGACGGCCCGGCGCAGATAGTTGATGGACTCCGCGCGCTCCCGCTCGTCGGGGGAGACCAGGTCGGTGTGCGGGCCGTACCACGCGGCGTGCACCGACACGTCCAGTCCGTGCTTGTCGATGACGCGGCGCATCCCCTCGACGATCCGCTCGTACTCGGGTCCGTCGGCTCCGAAGAGGACCTCCTGGGCCTCCTCGGCGATCTCGAACTCGATGTCGGTGAAATGCCCGGCGAGGAATTCGAGGTGCTCCACGATCTCGGCGGGGTTGTCCCAGATGTTGGTGGAGAAACCGATGCGCGGGCGGGTGGGAGCGGTCACGGGAGCGGTATCAGTCACGGGAGGTCCCTTTCGTCGGTTCGGTACGGGAGAAGAAGTCGATGAGGAGCATGTCGCGGACGCCGGTGCCCGCTCCGGGAGAGGCGGTGACCGGTGACACGTCGTGGAACACCCGGCGGTCGTCCAGCAGGATCGACTCGAAGGGTTCGGTGAGCCGGGCCTGGTGGATCTGCCGGCGGTCGAGGTCGTACAGGCGGGACTCGGCACCGAGCACGCCCTCGCGGCGGATGAGTACCTGTCCGACGTAGTGGTGGCCGTCCTGGTGGATGCCCTCCGGGGCGGGGTCGCCGGCCGCGTCGGTGCGGGCGACCACGCGGATCTGGTGGACGCCGCAGGTGTCGACGGCCTCCCGGTCACCGGCCGGGAGGAGGCCCCTGAAGGCTCGTACGACGGCTCTCAGGGCGGCGCCCTCGGCCACGTCCGGGTGGAGCGGGGCGAACGTCCGGGGTACTCCGCCGACGAGCCCGTTCACCGCGCGGTCCTGGATGAAGGGGCGCTGCGGCAGGCGTTCCAGATCCGTGCCGGTGCACCGGAATGCGTTGTAACGCCGGTACCGGTAGGGGTTGTCGGTGCCGAGGTAGGCGTCCGCCGGCAGGTCGTGCCAGGAGTCCGTGAAGCGCTGCGCGGCCTCGCGCGGCACGGCGCCGAGGGCTTCTTCGACGAAGGCCGGCGGGAGGTGCAGGAACGGGGCTTCCGGGAACCCGGCCCCGCGGTCCGGGCTGTCGGTACGGGCCGGCGCGGTGGGCGGGGTGGGTGCTCTCAGAGGTGTCGTGGTCATGGTTCCTTGCTCTCGCGGACGGGCGGTGATCGCGGCAGTCGCTGTCGTCACGGCGGTCGCCGGGTGAGAACCGCGCGCGGGTTCAGGTCTGGCTCTCCGGGACGCGTACGACGAGGCCCGCGAGGTCTTCGCCGATGGTCAGCCGGCAGCCCAGACGGCTGTTCGGGCGGCGTTCCTCGGCGGTGTAGTCGAGCATCTCGTCCTCGTCGTCGCCGAGTTCCGGCAGGGGCGCCCCGTCGACCTCCTCGACAAAGACGTGGCAGGTCGCGCAGACCAGGCGGCCACCGCACTGACCGAGGATTCCGTCGATCGCGTCGTCCACCGCCACGTCCCTGACGGTCGTGCCGGCGGGTGCGTCCACGACGGAGCGCAGGCCATCGGGATGGACGAAGGTGATCTGAGGCATGGTGTGAGGGTCCGCGCTCTCTGTTCGAAGGATCGGATGGATTCCGGAGGGTCGGATGCCGTCGGCCAAGGGGGAAAGAAGGGCGAGGGAGAAGGGTGGGGTGCGACCGCTCGGGCGGCCCGGATCACTCCTGGCGTGCCGCCGCGTCAGCGGTGCCGGGGGCGTGTCTGGCGCTGTCCGCGCCCGAGGTGACTGCCGTGTCTTCCGTGCTCGCCCTGGCTGGGCGGCCCGACCACACCGCGACGCCGGACGCGGCCAGGAAGAGGGCCGCCACCACCCCCCACGCCCACAGGTGCAGGGGCAACAGCACACCGACCAGCAGCGCCGGGCCGACGATGCGCTGCCCCGTCATTCCCATGCTGAAGGTCGCCAGATAGCGCGCCCGGGCGGCCTGCGGCGCCAGGACGAAGGAGAGTTCCCAGCTCGCCACCGAGTGCAGGTTCTCCCCCACGGTGAGGGCGACGACCGCGGCAGCGGCCAGAGCGAGTGCCGGCCACCGTGGCACTTCCTCGGCCAGGGCGAACAGCCCGCAGCTGAGGCAGAGCGCCACCGCCGTCACCTTCAGCAGCCGCAGGGAGCCTCGGACCGTGGTGGCGAAGCGGTGCACGTAGGCCTGCAACAGGATCGTGAGAACCGTGTTGACGGCGAGCAGGACGGACAGCCAGGCGTGCGGCAGGCCGGTCCGCTGCACGATCCAGACCGGTATCAGGACCAGGAGCAACGAGTCGTACAGCGAGAGGACGCCGTTGGCCGCGGTGAACACCAGGAACCGCATGTTGCGGTACGGCGCCTGGACCGCGGCCCTGTCGGCCGCGGGAGCCGGCCCCGCGGCCACCTGTGCGACCCGCACCGCCCACCGGGCCATCCCGGCGATCACCAGGAACGACGCCCCGTTCACCAGGAACACGGCCTGGAAGGCGAACGGCACATCGAGGCCGAGTACCACACCCGCGGTGAGCAGGCCGGCCGTGAGACCGGCGTTGCGCACCGCGCGGATGGACGCCAGGGTGCGGGTCCGCTCCTCGCCGCCGGCCACGTTCGAGACGATCACCTGGAGCAGGGGGGAGCAGGCCCGGTCGGCCGCGCACAGCAGGCAGGTGAGCACGGCATAACCGGAGAATTCATGAACGAAAGCGTATGCCCCGTAACCCGCCGAGCGAATGCACATGAGTACGAGATAAATGCGTACCGCGCCATAACGATCGGCGATATGACCCAGTGGCAGCGGGCTCACAAGACCGAATAAAGCAGCTATCGAGAGCACCGCCGCGACATGGGCCGCGGGAAATCCCACGACGCCCACGAAATACAGTGTCGAAGCGGCCATGAAGAGCCCGTTGCCGAACGAGTCGACCAGCGCTCCGCCCACCATGATGCGGCTGCCGCGCTTCGCGGGTGTGACTGATGTCACGACCCGTGCAAGACTTCTCACCCGCACGAATTCCCCCGAACCGCGCCTCTTTGGTCTTGATCACCTTCACCGTAACGGACGCTCTGGTCACTGACAAGAGTGATCTGAAACAACATCCCGAACCTGTCCGTTGAGCCCACTTGGAACGGCTTTCCTGCGAGACTTGCCGCCATTGACCGCCGGAGTTTCAGAGCACAGAATTCGGCAGGTCCAGAACACTGCTGCCCCGGAGATTCCCTTGCCCCGCACCGCGCCCCCGCCCCACGCTCTTCTGGTCGGCTGGAAGCCGCTGGCGATCGATGCTCTCCGGGCGGAGGACTGCTCGGTCACATGCGTGGTGAGCGCGACCGACGCGGACCGGGCCCGGGGCGCGGCCGGCGCGGAGGTCCTCGTCGCCGGCGAGGCCGGAAGCACCGAGGACGTCCTGTTCGCGCTGGCGCGGGCCGGGCTTTCCCCCGACGGCTTCGACCTGGTGACGAGCGGCCAGGAGTACTCCCTGACGACCGCCGCGGCCGTCGGCGCGCTCGGTGGTGTCCGGGCACTGCCGCTCGATGTGGCCGTCGCCCTCCGCGACAAGTACGTGCAGAAGCGGCGGATCAGGGCGGCCGGGATCGCGACCGCCCGATGCGGGATCGCGCCGACTCCCCGGGACGTCGTTTCGACGGCACGGCACGCGGGTGGGTTTCCGGTGGTGGTCAAGCCGCAGGCCGGCGCCGGGGCGCGGAACACCGTCCGCCTGGCCTCGGAGGCGGAGGCCGATCGCTGGGCCGCCTCGGCCGGCCAGGGCCCCTGGCTGGTCGAGGAGTTCGTCCCAGGCGCCGAGCTGCACCTGGACGGTGTCGTCCGGGACGGCCGCACCCTGGTGCTGAGCGCCTCGCGGTACCTCCGCAATGTGATCGACGTGCATTCCGGGGCCCTGGTGGGGTCCGTCCGGGCCACCCCCGAGGAGGAGCCCGGGCTCTACTCCCGGGCGGGCGCCCTGACCGACCGCGCACTGGCCGCCCTCGGACACTCGGACGGGGTGTTCCACCTGGAGGTCTTCGAACAGTCCGACGGGTCCCTGGTGTTCGGCGAGTGCGGCGGCAGGGTCGGCGGCGGACGCATCGACGAGGTGACGCGCCGCGCCACCGGGGCCGACCTCCACCGGCACTGGGCCGCCGCGGCGCTCGGCACCACGCCGCCGGAGGCCGGAACGCCGAGCGGCGGGTCCCTGGGCTGGGCCTTCCTCACCGCTCCGGCGGGCCGGGTCGTGTCGATACCCGACGAACAGCAGTTGCTGCGGCAGCGGGGCGTCGTGGCCGCCGCCGTCACCAAGGGGCCGGGCGACCTCGTCGGGCCCGTGGTCAAGTCCTTCGACCGGGCCGGCGACATCGTCGTGGCCGGCCGGGACGCCGCCGAGGTCAGGGCCCGGCTGGCGGACTGTGCGCAGTGGTTCCGGGCCGGCGTGACGGTCGCCGCGTGAGCCCCCCGCAGCGGGTGCGGCCGACGATCCGGCACCTGAGGCCTCCGGGGAGAAGTAATCCTCGTCACCCGGCGCACCCCGTGCAGAGCGAACGGCCGGGGCCGCCACCCCCCACAGGAGAGGCCCCGGCCGTCGCGCGGACGGGCCGCGCACGACCCGTACTTGATACAGCGCCAGGAGTGCGTTTTCTGTCACACCCCGGCCCCGTCCGCCCTCACCCTGCGCACATCCGTACCCGGTCACGAGTTAGTTGCATCTTCTACGGACATGGACGAGGAGCGGTTTGACGCCGTAACGTGCCTTTCGCGCCGACCGGCAAACAGGCGTAAAGGGAGTGCGGTGCTGGGGGACGACGCGGAGCTGACCGCCGCGGTGCGTGCGGCACAGGACGGAGACGAGACCGCATTCCGTACGGTGTACCGCTCCGTGCAGCCACGCCTGCTCGGATATGTGCGGACACTGGTCGGTGATCCGGACGCCGAGGACGTCGCGTCCGAGGCCTGGCTGCAGATCGCCCGCGACCTGGACCGGTTCAGCGGAGACGCCGACCGTTTCCGCGGCTGGGCCGCCCGGATCGCCCGCAACCGCGCCCTGGACCACATACGCATGCGCGGCCGCCGTCCTGCCATAGGCGGCGACGAGACGGAGCTGACCGGCCGGGCCGCCGAGTCCGACACGGCCGGCGAGGCCATCGAGGCGCTGGCCACCGACAGCACCCTCTCCCTCATCGCGCGGCTCCCGCAGGACCAGGCCGAGGCGGTCGTCCTGCGGGTCGTCGTCGGCCTGGACGCCAAGAGCGCCGCCGAGACCCTCGGCAAACGCGCCGGTGCCGTGCGCACGGCGGCGCACCGCGGTCTGAAGCGGCTCGCGGAGCTGCTCGGCGAGGATCCGGAATCGGCGGGCGTGCTCGACGCGCTCCCACCCCAGCGAGAACCGCGCGGCCGCGCGGTGTCGTCCGCAACTGTGACGCATACGCGTGCGCGGACGCAGAAGGACATGTGATGGCCGACGAGCAGGACAAGTGGCTGAACCGTGAGACCGCGGAACGCCTGCTGCGCGGTGAGCCGCTGGAAGCCGTCGACGCCTCCGCCCGTGACCAGGCCGAACGCCTCTCCAGGGCACTCGGCGCGCTCGCCGCGGAGGCGGCCCCCGCGAGCGGTGAACTCCCCGGCGAACAGGCCGCCTTGGCCGCGTTCCGCAAGGCCCGCGAGGCCGCCGGGACCGAACGGACCGCTGCCGCCCCCGGCCCGCGCCGCGCCGGTGGTGCCTCCCGCCGGCCCGTGCCCGGTGCCGACGCGGGCCTGATCCGCATCGGCGTCCCGGGCCGTACCGGAACCCCGGCCCGCCGCCCCCGCTGGGGCCGCCCGGTGCGGCTGGCGCTCGCCGCCGTGGTGGCCGCGGGCACCCTCGGCGGCGTCGCCATGGCCGCCGGCAGCGGGATGCTGCCTACGCCGTTCGGGCCCGAGAAGCACGGCCCCGCCTCCTCCGTCTCCCCCGACGCGACCGCCACGGCGCCGTTCGCCTCGGTCCCGCCCCGGGGCACCTCGGGCACGACGCAGGGGCCGGACGCGCCGAGCGGCGGCCCGGATGCGCACCGCGGCGGCGCCTCCGGAGAGGCCGTCGGACCGGACGACCGCACGGGCAGGAGCCACGCCCCGGGCGCCGGCGAACCCTCCGGCACTCCCGGCCGACGCTGGAAGGACGCGGCCGCGGCCTGCCGGGACCTCCGGGACGGCAGGGAACTGGAGGCCGGCCGCCGGCGCGCGCTGGAGAACCTGGCGGGCGGCAGCGCACGCGTGAGCCGGTACTGCAAGCTCGTCCTGTCCGCCGCCGACCTGGCCGACGGCACGAAGAGCGGCGGCAAGGGCGAGGAGAGCGGCGGGGCCAAGGGCAACAGCGGGGGCGGCGGCAAGACCAGGAGCGGGGGCAAGGACAAGGGCACGGGCGACGACGACGGCAACCCCGGCCGGGGCCGCCCCGGTCACCCGGGCCACGGCGGCGGTCACCCCGGCAAGGGCCGGGCCGGCGCGACGGCCCTGCACGGCACCGGTTCCGTTCCAGCCCTGAAGCCGACCCCAGCAAACCGCGTCTGACCTGCGGTTTCGTACGTCGCGAAAATTTCTTCCCGCAAGGTGTGACGTTTTCGGAGCCCGGGACGCAGTACTGAGTGAGCCGACTGGTCATCGGCCGTCGCACTGAGCCGGGGTTCCCCCCGTACCCACGGCTCGTGCACCTGGCGCGGGGGGGGGCCCGGGCCCCCCCGCCCCCCCCCCCCCCCCCCCCCCCCCCCCCCCCCGCGGCCCCCCGGGGGGGGGCGGGGGGCGAGGGCCCGCCGCAACAAGGCGAGGTGGTCGGTAGAC